>JAEZHX010000064.1 GCA_023436765.1 Bacillota bacterium | reverse complement strand
GCTGGTTAATTTTATGAAAAGGAAGGGATAGTATGGGTTATAATAGAAATTATTATCAGGGAATGGTTCAGGGAGCATATCAGGCAAATGAGAGATGCCCAGAAGTACAAAGACATGTACACGAGATAAAAGGAAGTGTAAAAACAGCTGATGAGGACGATCCTCATCAGCACAGGTTCTGTACCACATCAGAGGAAGCAATTCCCTATGGGAAAGATGACCACATACATGAAGTATGCTTCAGAACGGATACCTTTGATGAGCATCATCATGAGTTCAAGGGTAAAACAGGCTGTGCGATTCCGGTAGGTGGTGGCAAGCATGTACACTTTCTGGAATCAGTAACATCAGTGAATGACGGTCACAGGCATAAATTTGAGGTTGCAACCCTGATTGAGAATCCTACGGGAATGGAGCACAAGGAGCATTGTGACCATGATCATATGGATAACCGCAGATATTAAAAGTAAGCCTTAGCAAAGGGTGCCGTTATGCGGCACCTTTTCCATTTCATATGAGTTTACTATTATCTGTGAAAATTATTGTAGCATATTGGTAATAATAATGGTATAATGGATTAGTTAGAGCGACAGGAGGACATCCCGAGACTTCTGAAAAGGGTATCGGATTCCAATAGAGTTCCGGTAGATTTTTCAGTTGTTTCGGTGCCTCCGGCTTGAACTGGCTTAAGAATTACAGGGATCATTCTGTGTTCTTTTGCACGACAAAATGAATGTAAAAGGAGAATTGACTATGTACAAAAGTTATTCCATGGAACTTGCAGGCAGAACTCTTACCGTAGATATTGGAAGAGTGGCTGCACAAGCTAACGGCGCCGCATTGATGCATTATGGAGATACGGTTGTATTATCTACCGCAACCGCATCAGATAAGCCCAGAGAGGGAATTGATTTCTTCCCCTTAAGTGTAGAATATGAAGAGAAGCTTTATGCTGTAGGTAAGATTCCCGGAGGTTTCATTAAGAGAGAGAGTAAGCCCTCTGAGAATGCAATTCTTACCTCCCGCGTTATTGACCGTCCGATGAGACCTTTATTCCCGAAGGATTACCGCAATGATGTTACCCTGAACAATCTGGTACTCTGTGTGGATCAGGATTGCCCCCCGGAGCTGGCAGCGATGTTAGGTTCTGCGATTGCAACCAGTATTTCCGATATTCCCTTTGACGGTCCTACCGCTTCAACGATGGTAGGTATGGTCGATGGAGAGCTGGTATTCAACCCTACCTCTGCTCAGAGAGAGCAGTCTACTCTGGCACTTACGGTGGCTTCCACTAAGGAAAAGGTAATTATGATTGAAGCAGGAGCGGAGGAGGTTCCCGAGGATAAGATGATCGAAGCTATCTTCGCAGCACACTCCTTAAACCAGAAGGTTATCGAATTCATTGAGGGTATCGTAGCTGACTGCGGTAAACCAAAGCACGAATATATCCATATGGATACACCGGCGGAGTTATATGAGGATATGGTAAGCTTCATCACTCCGGAAGCAATGGAGACGGCTGTATTCACCGATGAGAAGCAGGTAAGGGAGGCTAATATCAGAGAAATTACCGATAAGCTGACCGCCCGTTATGAGGAGACCCATCCGGAATGGCTTCCTTTACTCGGAGAAGCAATCTATAAATTCCAGAAGAAGACCGTTCGCAAGATGATCTTAAAGGATAAGAAGCGTCCCGATGGCCGTGCCATCGATCAGATCCGTAAGCTGGCTGCCGAGATCGATGTACTTCCGAGAACCCATGGTTCAGGTATGTTCACCCGCGGACAGACCCAGGTGCTTACTATTACAACCTTGGGTGCTCTGGCGGAGACTCAGAGATTGGACGGTATCGATGAGAACGAGACCGGCAAGAGATATATGCACCACTATAATTTCCCTTCCTACTCCGTAGGTGAGACTAAGCCCTCCAGAGGACCCGGCAGACGTGAAATTGGACATGGTGCGTTAGCAGAGAGAGCATTGATTCCGGTTCTTCCTTCCGAAGAGGAATTCCCCTATGCAATCCGTACCGTATCCGAAGTTTTAGAATCCAACGGTTCCACCTCTCAGGGCTCCATCTGTGCATCCACCTTATCCTTAATGGCGGCAGGTGTTCCGATTAAAGCAATGGTAGCCGGTATCTCCGTAGGACTTGTGACCGGAGAGACCGATGATGATTATATTATACTGACCGATATCCAAGGCCTGGAGGATTTCTTCGGCGATATGGACTTCAAGGTGGCCGGTACTCATAAGGGAATCACAGCAATCCAGATGGATATTAAGATTCACGGTTTGACCAGAGAAATTATCGAGAAGGCGATTTATCAGACCAAGAAGGCCAGAACCTATATTCTTGATGATGTTATGGCTCCGGTTATTTCCGAGCCCAGACCTGAGGTTGGACCTTATACACCGAAGATCGTTCAGATCAAGATTGATCCTTCCAAGATCGGTGAGGTTGTCGGCCAGAGAGGCAAGACCATTAATGCAATCATTGATCAGACCGGTGTTAAGATTGACATTACCGATGACGGTGCAGTATCCGTATGCGGTACCGATAAGGAAAGCATTCAGAAGGCTCTTGAGATGGTACAGATGATCGTTACCGAGTTTGAGGAAGGTAAGTACTATACCGGTAAGGTTATCAGCATAAAGGAATTCGGTGCATTCTTAGAATTCGCACCCGGCAAGGAAGGCTTAGTACACATCTCCAAGATCTCCAAGCAGAGAGTAGAGCATGTGGAGGATGTCTTAACCCTCGGTGATATTGTTAAGGTCGTATGCCTTGGCCAGGATAAGATGGGAAGAGTAAGCTTCTCCATCAAGGACGTAAAATAAATATAGAATAAAATAGATTAATTCTAAGGAAAGCTGCCAACCCAGACGAAAGCGTTGGCAGCTTTTTTCTTGTGTAAGAATAATGAAATGCATTCAAACAAACTATCTGCTTAAGTCTTGCATAATAGAAAAATCTTAGGAAATGATTATGGTTAGACTTGAAGCAAGAAGGGTTTATCGTATGCTGGAACTAATCAACATAAGAAAGACATATACCGTAGGTGGTTTTAAGACGGAGGCTCTGGATGGAATATCTGTAGCCTTCCGAAGGAACGAATTCGTGGCAATCTTAGGTGCCAGCGGCTCAGGGAAAACGACCTGTCTCAATATCATAGGGGGACTTGACCGTTATACGCAAGGCGATCTTATCATTAATGGGACGTCCACGAAGAATTTTAAGGAGAAGGACTGGGACGCCTACCGGAATAATACGATTGGCTTCGTATTTCAGAACTATAATCTGATTTCACATCTGAGTATCATTGCCAATGTGGAAATGGGTATGACCTTAAGCGGTGTCTCAAGGATTGATAAGCATAGAAAGTCAATTGAGGTTCTGGAACGGGTTGGGCTGAAAATGCATATGCATAAGAAGCCGGGACAGCTGTCCGGCGGACAGATGCAGCGGGTAGCGATTGCCCGTGCCCTGGCCAATAACCCGGAGGTACTGCTCTGTGATGAACCCACCGGAGCACTGGATACGAGGACCAGTATACAGATTCTCAATCTGATCAAGGAGATTGCCCATGATAAGCTGGTCATCATGGTAACCCATAACCCGGAGCTGGCCAAAAGATATGCGGACCGCATCGTGGAATTCGAGGATGGGAAGGTGGTATCGGACTCCAATCCCTACGAGGATGGTAAACAGGATGATACCTTTACCCTGAAGAAGACGAGTATGAGCTTCCCGACAGCCCTTCGGTTATCCTATAATAATATCAAGACGAAGCTGGGAAGGACGGTGCTGACCGCCTTTGCCTCCAGCATCGGAATTATAGGGATTGCATTGATTTTAAGCCTATCCGTAGGCTTCCGGCTGCAGATTGATAATTTTCAGGCAGAGGCAATGTCGGAATTTCCGATTATGATCTCCAGAGAGGCGACAGAGAGGGACTCCAAAGCCTACCGGGAACGACAGGAGGAGAGGATGGATCAGATGACCGGCGAGGTTCACTATGTGGATTCGGATGAGGTCTATCTGTATGACAATGATGCGAGAAATGCAAAGCATAAGAATAAGATAACGAAGGAATATCTTGATTATATCGCAGCCATGGACCCGGCCATCTGTAAAGGTGTCGGGTATACCAGGAACGTTGCTATAAATATATTACGTAAACATGGTTCCTCAGTCTCCCAGGTACGGACGGATAAGCTGAAGTTTGCCCCCTATCCTACGAAGCTGGGAGGAACCGGCTATCTTGAGGATAGCTATGATTTGCTTGCCGGAGCATACCCAACGGATGAGACGGGTATCGTGATTATCGTGGATAGTAAGAACAGGCTTCGGGATGAGACAGCTGCAGAGCTTGGAATCGATATAGAAGAGAAGGGGAGCATATTGTTTCGTGATCTGATCGGTATCGAACTAAAGGCTGTCATGAATGATGATTATTATGTTAAGACCGAATACGGCGGATACACGATAGAGCAGAATTTAGAGGGCCTATATAACAAAAAGGATAATATCACCTTAAGAATTACCGGAATTCTGAGAGCAAAGGATACAATAAAATTCCCCGTCATATCGGAGGGCGTGGCCTATTCGGATGAACTGGCCTTACGGATTATCGAAAAGACAAAGAGCTCTGAAATCGTGAAGGCTCAGGAAAAGAGCGATACGAATGTACTGACCATGCAGGAGCTGGATGAAGAGGGGAAGGAAGAAATCTTATCCTATCTGGGACAGAACAGTATCCCATATCTGGTTAAAATCTATCCGATCAATTTCCAGACTAAGGATGATATTCTAAACTACCTGGATCAATATAATGAAACTCATACGAAGGAGGAAGAAAAGATTGTCTATACCGATCTTGCAGCGACAATTACCGGTATGACCGGCGGTATCATGAATGGGATAACTTTAGTGCTGATCGCCTTCTCTTCGACCTCCCTTGTGGTAAGCCTGATCATGATTGGAATCATAACCTATACCTCCGTGTTGGAGAGGACGAAGGAAATCGGTATTTTGAAAGCACTGGGCGCCAGAAAGAAGGACATTTCCAGGGTATTCGATGCCGAGACCTTTCTGCTGGGTATCTTCTCCGGTTCCTTAGGAATACTGATTGCCTGGCTCCTTACTTTCCCAGTCAATCATATGATCTATCAGGCTACGGAGCTGGAGCAGGTGGCTCATTTAAAGACCACCCATGCAGTTCTCCTGATCGCAATCAGTACAGGGCTGACAATGCTGGGTGGTCATCTGCCTGCCAGAATGGCTGCAAAGAAGGATGCGGTGGAGGCGTTAAGAACTGAATAAATTTTTCGTAAAAAAGCCTTCTGATGGATGAAGAGAAGGGTATTTGGTAATATTAAATAGGAATGTTAAATAATTACAAATTATGATGTCGAGGTAATCGAATGAAAAACAGAAGCAGAAAACAAAAAACAATTAAGGTTACCGTAGTCTCACTCTGCAGTCTTGTAGGTCTAGCAGCTATTATTTGCCTTAGTGCTTATCTGGTGATGCACCGTTATATCAGTAAGGTAAATTATGTCCCTTTGGAGGAGGCTGATTCCTCACATACTGATTTACCGAAAGAAGAGGCTGCAGACAGTATATCAGAATATTTCTCAGAGAACAACGATTCCTCAGCAGGACAGGCTTCAAAGGAATCCCACGAAGTAGTGGAGACCTCGGCTGCGAATAATGTCGTCCTACCCGGCCAGAATACACCGGAAGGCGAAGCTCCTGAGGGCACTACTACCGATGGAGATGGAATGACGACTCCGATTCCGGAAGTAGGAGCCGGTTCCGAAGATCAGGAGGTTGCAGAAAAACTGGAGGAAAGCATCAGAAATAATATTATGAATGATGAGAGCCCGGTCAAAAGGGAGAAGGAGGTTCTTAACCTGCTTCTGATTGGGACTGATAACAGTTCCGGGGAGGACAGTGGGTTGTCTGACTCAATGGTACTGCTTTCCATTAATGAGAAGGAAGAGAAAATTACCGTTACCTCGCTGCTCAGGGACATCTATCTTCACATCCCCGAGAAAAACACCTATAACAGACTGAATACGGCCTATGCCTTTGGGGGAGCCAGATTATTAGTCAAGACAATCGAAGAGAATTTCAAGGTTAAGATAGACAAATACGCCTCGGTTGATTTATATTCCTTTACCAGGGTGATTGATGCTCTAGGAGGAATTGAGCTGGATATAACTGAGGAAGAGCTACCCGATATCAATGCTTTGCTTAAGGAGCTGAACCAGCTTCAGGGGAAAGAGGAGGAAGCTGACTATCTGAAGGCTTCCGGGCTTCAGCTCTTGAATGGGAGACAAGCCCTCAGCTATTCCCGAGTTCGTTATGTGGGTACTGATTTTGGAAGGACTGCGAGACAGAGAGCGGTACTGGAACAAATCTATAGGAAGACCAAAAAACTGGGTGTCAATAAGATAACGGAACTACTGGATCTTCTTTTGCCCGAGATAACTACCAATTTCTCTGAGAGGGAAATCATCTCACAGATCCTATCCTTTCCTGAGTATATGGAATATGACTATGATTCCCTTTATATCCCGATGACCGGAACCTATGAGAGTCTGAAGATTAATGGGATGCAGGTTCTGGGTATTGATTTTGAAGAGAATATCAAGGAGCTGCAGAAGAGGATCTATTTGCATTAATTTCTTGTTATTGCTATGTCATTCCGGATATGGTAGAATTACCTCATAAAGAACATTACTGGAAATAAAGATAAGATACGGTAATGAAGGAATACTATTATCGGGTAAAAATATAGTAAAGATATCTGTTTAGTACATGAATAACAGAGGCTTCATAAGGTAACCCCCATTCATTATGATTATTTTCTGATTAATTGTAATATTGGGGGTTGTGTTTTTAGAGGATAATGCCTCAGACGGGAGGGAAACTGATATGACGAATATCTATAAATTATCCAACAATATTACCGTAGTAATGGAGAAGATGCCCTATCTTAAGAGTGCCTCCTTCGGTGTGTGGATCCGCGCAGGATCATCAAATGAGGACGACCAAAACAATGGGATAGCACATATGATTGAGCATATGCTGTTTAAAGGAACGAATAGAAGGTCGGCCAGACAGATTGCAGATGAGATGGCGAAGATCGGCGGAAATATCAATGCCTTTACCAGTAAGGAGTGCACCTCCTATTATGCGACAACCCTAAGCGAACATCTGTCGATTGCGATTGATATCATCAGTGATATGCTGACGAATTCTCTGATTGAGGAGAAGGCACTGAAGAAGGAAAAGGGAGTAATCATTGAAGAGATTGACATGTATGATGATTCTCCGGAGGATCTGGTGCATGAGCTGCTGCAGCAGCGTGTATGGAAGGACCATCCCCTGGGCTTCATGATCTCAGGAACGAAGCAGGTGGTTCGGAAGGTAAGCCGAGAACAGATTGTGAATTTTATGGATACCTATTATGTGGGTGAAAATATCATCATCTCCGTCGCAGGTAACTTTGACGAGGATGAGATTCTTAAGCTGCTGGAAAGGTCCTTCGGTACGATAAGGGATAAGAGCGAGAAGGAGAATGACTGCCCCGGGAAACCAAATTACCACAGAGTTGTCTGCAAGAGGGATAAGGACATCGAACAGATGCATCTGAATATTGCTTTCGATTGTATCTCATATCAATCAGAGGAACGCTATACCTTATCCGTATTAAACTCCATTTTGGGAGGCAGCGTCAATTCAAGACTGTTCCAGAAGATCAGGGAGGACAGCGGTCTTACTTATTCCATCTATTCCTACGGCAGCTCCTACCGCGATACCGGGCTGCTCCATATCTATGCTGCAATGAATCCCTCGCAGACAGCCACAGTTGTTAAGAAGATCCGACAAATTATCTCCGATATCAGAAAGAAGGGTATTACAAAGGAAGAGCTGGAGATGACGAAGGAACAGATCAAGACGGAACTGATCCTTGGGAGCGAAAGTGCGAAGAGCAGAATGAATTCCAATGGAAAGTCCATGTTGAACCGAGGGCGAATTACCACTTTAGAGGAACTGATCGAAGGAATCGATCAAGTCAGCCTTGTAGACCTAAAGAGCTTTGCCAATCGATATCTGGACCTGGGGGAATGCTCCTATTCTCTGGTCGGTAATATGAAGGGGATTGATCTGAAGGAATTGGAGCTGAGAAAGATCGGTTAATCATATGGTGCAAGATGATTACGGCTTTAGCTGTGGATACAAAGCTTTCGTAGCATGTACTAATTTAGTCATAGGAGGTTAAGTTATGAGGTATGAGATTCATGGGGAACCATTACCGGTTGTTGTTTGTCATGTAGCACCGGGTGAAACGATGATTACAGAACGGGGCTCGATGAGCTGGATGAGTCCGAATATGAAGATGGAGACCTCCACGAACGGTGGAATCGGAAAAGCTCTGGGCAGGATGTTTTCCGGCGATTCCCTCTTCCAGAACCGATATACGTCCGTAAACGGAGAGGGCATGATTGCTTTTGCTTCCAGCTTTCCCGGCTCAATCAGAGCATTATCCATTGCTCCCGGTAATAACATGATTGTTCAGAAGTCTGCTTTTCTTGCCTCCGAAGCAAGCGTGGAACTGTCCCTGCATTTCCAGAAGAAGCTGGGGGCAGGTTTCTTCGGCGGTGAAGGCTTCATCATGCAGAAGCTTTCTGGCAGGGGAGTTGCCTTCATAGAGATAGACGGCTATGCCATGGAATATGAGCTGATGCCCGGGCAGAAGATGATCGTGGATACCGGGTATCTGGCTGCTATGACAGAGAGCTGTACGATGGAGATCCAGACTGTTCCCGGTGTGAAGAATATGATCTTTGGCGGTGAAGGAATCTTCAACACCGTCATTACCGGTCCCGGAAAGATTATTCTGCAGACCATGCCGGCCAGCAACGTAGCTGCAACACTTAGGCCGTTCTTCCCGTCCGCTAAATAATGAAAGACCCGGATTAACCCATGGAATGAAATATTGCTTGACATTACAGACCGGAATGATATAATTAGGTTCAGCAAATACAATTCAGACAAATAGCTGGATTGTCATCATAAAAGCATTGATGAGACGAGTAATATGTGGAAGAATCCAGAGAGAGATATGGTTGGTGGAAGTATCTTATTCAGTGGTTGTATCTTATGATCGACTACGCAGAAGCATATGAAAACTACCTCGGAGTGACCCTAATCCGGTCCGGTGATTCCGTTATCATCGAATGAAGTGGGTGCTATAAACACCAAGAAGGGTGGAACCGCGACGTAAATCATACGCTCGTCCCTTCCGATTTGACCTAAGCCAAGTCGGAAGAGACGGGCTTTCTTTATCTTGAAAGGAGAATGAACATGAAGATTACGCTAAAAGACGGCTCCGTGAAGGAGTACGGCAATGCAATGACAGTATATGAGATAGCAACGGATATCAGCGAAGGTCTGGCAAGAATGGCTTGTGCAGGAGAACTGGACGGCAAGGTGGTGGATCTTAGGACTGTAGTAGAGAAGGACAGCGAGTTAAATATTCTAACCTTTAATGACGATGCAGGCAAGGCTGCCTACCGTCATACTACCTCCCATGTACTTGCCCAGGCAGTAAAGAGACTTTATCCGAACGCAAAGTTGGCAATCGGTCCTTCGATCGATACCGGTTTTTATTATGATTTTGATTGCGCTCCCTTTGACCGTGCAGCTCTTGATGAGCTGGAGAAGGAGATGAAGAAAATCATCAAGGAGGGAGACGAACTGAAACGCTTTACCCTTCCGAGAAAGGAAGCCATCGCTCTGATGCAGGAGAAGGGCGAACCCTATAAGGTGGAGCTGATTGAAGACCTGCCGGAGGATGCGGAGCTTTCCTTCTATCAGCAGGGTGATTTCGTGGATCTGTGTGCCGGCCCTCACTTAATGAGTACGAAGAATATTAAAGCGATCAAGTTGATTTCCTCCTCAGGCGCTTACTGGAGAGGTTCAGAGAAGAATAAGATGCTGACCAGAGTATATGGTACTGCTTATACGAAGAACGCTGAGCTGGAGGAGTATCTGGTTCATCTGGAGGATATTAAGAAGCGTGACCATAACAAGCTGGGCCGTGAGATGGAGCTTTTTGCAACCGTAGATGTTATCGGTCAGGGTCTGCCCCTGCTGATGCCGAAGGGTGCGAAGATCATACAGACCCTTCAGAGATGGATCGAGGATGAAGAGGAGCGCCGCGGCTATATGAGAACGAAGACTCCCCTGATGGCAAAGAAGGACCTCTATATCATTTCCGATCACTGGAATCACTATAAGGAAGGCATGTTCGTACTGGGAGACGAGAGCGATGAGAATGCGGAGGTATTCGCACTCCGTCCGATGACCTGCCCGTTCCAGTACTATGTATACAAGCAGAGCCAGAAATCCTACCGAGATCTACCCTGCCGCTATGGTGAAACCTCAACCCTGTTCCGTAATGAGGATTCCGGTGAGATGCACGGACTGACCAGAGTAAGACAGTTCACAATCTCAGAGGGTCACTTAATCGTTACTCCGGAGCAGATCGAGGAGGAATTCGCAGGGTGCCTGGACCTTGCTATGTATTGCTTAAAGACTCTGGGTCTTGAGAATGATGTTACCTACCGTCTCTCCAAATGGGATCCGAACAATAAATCAAAGTACCTCGGAGATGAGGAGCATTGGGATAAGATGCAGGGCAAGATGAGAGAAATACTCACTCACCTTGACGTGAATTTCACCGAAGCCGAGGGTGAAGCTGCCTTCTACGGACCGAAGCTTGATATCCAGGCGAAGAATGTATACGGTAAGGAAGATACGATGATCACGATCCAGCTGGATTTCGTACTGGCAGAGCGTTTCGATATGTTCTACATCGATGCCAACGGTGAGAAGAAGCGTCCCTTCATCATCCACAGAACCAGTATGGGCTGCTATGAGAGAACCCTTGCCTGGCTGATCGAGAAGTATGCCGGCATGTTCCCGACCTGGCTGTGTCCGGAGCAGGTACGTATTCTTCCTATCTCCGAGAAGTATCATGACTATGCGAGAAAGGTTAAGGAAGAGCTGCAGATGAATAATGTCCTGGTAACCGTTGATGAGAGAGCGGAGAAGATCGGTTATAAGATCAGGGAAGCCAGACTGGACCGCATTCCTTACATGCTGGTAGTAGGCCAGAAGGAGGAGGAAGAGGGCGTTGTATCCGTAAGAAGCCGTTTCCTCGGAGATGAGGGCCAGAAGCCTCTGGATACCTTTATTACTGATATCTGTAAGGAGATCAGAACCAGAGAAATCCGTAAAATCGAAGTTACAGAAGACCAGAAGCAGTAATAACAGCGGGCTGATAAATCATATCTATCCTGAATGATTTGTCAGCCCCATTTGTATGTTAAATCCTGATAAGTGAAAATCGTCTGCCATAAAGCTATATGTTAGATTGGACATTGACTTATTATGGAGAATTATATCAAGGGACAGGAATGAGTTCTTGACAAATGCATGTCTGTCATTATATGATTTCAGGTAAATATGGAAAATAGTGCTGAGTTACAGAACTCCTTCCCTGACCTGAGAGTTTTCCTGTGATATCAGCCGGAGGCTAAGAAAGGCGGAGAACATATGAACAATTATCATATTGAGACAAAATGTATCCAGGAGGGTTATCAGCCGAAGAATGGAGAAGCCAGAGTCCTTCCGATCTATCAGAGTACTACCTACAAATATGATTCCGGTGAGCATGTCGGGAAGCTCTTTGATCTGGAGGCAGAAGGCTTTTTCTATACGAGACTGGCGAATCCGACTGTGGATTATGTGGAGAAGAAGATTGCTGCACTGGAAGGCGGTGTTGGTGCGCTGTGCACCTCTTCCGGCCAGGCTGCCAGCCTGATTGCAGTCATGAATATATGCAGCTCAGGGGATCATATGATCTCAGCCAGTACGATCTATGGTGGCACGATGAACCTGTTTGCCGTGACCCTAAAGAGGATGGGGATTGAAGTAACCTTCGTGGATCCCGAGGCATCTCTTGCAGAGCTTCAGAAGGAAATCAGGGAGAATACGAAGCTAATATTTGCTGAGACGATCTCTAACCCTGCTCTCGTTGTTGCCGACCTGGAAAAATTCGCAGAGCTCGCACATAGGAATCAGCTTCCGCTTTTTGTGGATAATACCTTCGCTACTCCGATCAACTGCAGGCCATTTGAATACGGCGCAGATATCGTGGTGCATTCTACCTCAAAATATATGGACGGCCATGCGGTTGCCTTAGGCGGTGTGATCGTAGACAGCGGTAATTTCAACTGGGACAATGGTAAATTCCCGGGACTGTCAACTCAGGATGAATCCTATCATGGTATGGTTTACACCAGGGATTGTGGAAAGGCAGCCTTTATCGTAAAAGCCAGAGTACAGCTGATGAGAGATCTGGGCTCCGCACCGGCACCGAACAATGCCTTCCTGTTGAATCTCGGTCTTGAAACTCTTCATCTGAGAATGGAACGGCATTGCAGTAATGCTCAGACGGTTGCGGAATATCTTGAGAAGCATCCTCAGGTTGCCTGGGTGAACTATCCGGGACTTAAGACCAATAAATATTACAACCTAGCTAAGAAATATCTTCCGAAGGGCTCCTGCGGTGTCATTTCCTTCGGTGTGAAGGGTGGCAGGGAAGCTGCAATGCGATTCATGGACAGCTTAAAGCTGGCAGCCATCGTGGTTCATGTGGCAGACGCCAGAACCGGTGTGCTTCATCCGGCCAGTACGACCCACAGGCAGCTGAGTGATCAGCAGCTGGTGGATTGCGGTATCTCCCCAGAGATGATTCGTATGTCCATCGGAATAGAGAATGTTGAGGATATCATCGCGGATATCGAGCAGGCATTACTGTCTTGAAATTGATCAGCCTGAAGCAATCAAGGACACAATAATAGAAAATAATAAACTTATAATTAAAGGAGAAACGTATGCAAAAATGGGAATATTTGCGATATTATTGGAATTATGAACAAGGTCATTCATCACATGGCAAATATGAAAGTATACATCAAATGGTGGATGATTTTGGTAAAGTAGGTTGGGAGCTTGTTTCTGTTATTCCTTACATTTCACCTTATGATATAAAAAATAGTTATGGTAATGTTGTAGATTATAGGACAAGCACTCTTGCTGAAATATTCTATTTCAAACGTCCGATAGATTAGTAAACGTAAACAAAGAAATTTCCAGCCAGACAGATTATTATAAACTGTCTGGCTGAACTATGATAGGTACCTTTTATTAAGCGTTTACCTTTGAAAGACTACGAATTCCCGAATAAACTGAACTGCTCATATTCATAGCCCTGTTGATAGCTATCTATGATATCCTGCATCTGATAGAGGATTCCGTACCGTTCACATTCTGACTTAAAGATGGAGCTGAGATGCTTAGCCTCCGGACTATGGCATTCATAGGTATCACCGTAGCGGTTGATATACCGCTGTACCAGATCACTGCCCGGAAAGCTCTCCTTTAGTTTACCGTAATAATATTCCCTCTGACCGCTCCGCAGGGTCATTCCAAAGAGGGCGAAGATAAACCTTGCTCCGTTTTCATGGGCTTGGCGGACCAAACTCCGAACATTGTCCTCCGTATCGGTGAGAAAGGGGAGTACCGGTGTCATCAGGATTCCGGAAGGGATTCCTGCTTCGGATAGTTCCCCTAGAGCCCGAAATCGATCGGAGGACGGAGTAACATACGGTTCCAGCTTCCTGCTTAAGGAATCCTCCGCAGCGGTTATGGTAATCTTACAGAGAACCGGAGAGTGCTGCCTGATCCTCTTCAGAAGATCGATATCCCTGGTGACCAGCGAACTCTTGGTAGCGATGGTAACTCCGAAATGATAGGTATCAATCATCTCCAGAGCCTGCCTAGTAAGCTGATACTTCTCTTCATAGGGATGATAGGGATCGCTCATAGCGCCGGTACCAATCACACCGGTTTTATTCTTGCTCCGAAGCTCCTTCTCAAGAATCGGAATGGCATTTTCTTTCACCCTGACCTCATCGAAATTCTCAATCTGATAACAGGTGCTCCGGCTGTCGCAATAGATACAGCCATGGCAGCACCCCTTATACAAGTTCATATTATAATCATTGCCGAAATAGGAATGATCGGACAGGTGGGTGAGTATGGTTTTGGCAGGGATGGTTTTCATAAGGATACTCCTCCGAGGTCTATTAATCGGCACTTTTCGTTTGAGTGCGAACGCATTATATGCAAGCAGATCTATGTGAACAAACATGTTCTTGTTTGTTCACTTCATATTTTTATTAAGCTGAAGTTAGGCTCCTGGTTTGACCGGATGTCTGAGAATCGTCTTCATCTTAGCTGGGTTTGCTATATCCGGACGTGTCAGGTAGATTTCATGATGAGTACGGACGTGTCCCTCCGGGGCAAGCCCTCCGAGATCATCGAGATATCCCTGGACATCCCGGTAATCATCCATCTTCTGAACTGTTGACGGTTCCGTATCATAAGGCCCGAGATGCATCACCTGAATACAGAGACCCTCCCGGAAGCTTTCCAGCCTGGCAAGCTCCACAGCCAGCTCGGGCCTTTTCTTTCTGACGGTTTCCTTGGCTGCATGGAAGATTTCTGCGGTAATAAAATCAGGCTGGCGGACCATGGAGCACCACCGGTAATTATCCTTCTTCGTAATATCCTTATTCTCCGTGTCATCAAACCACCATAAGCCCTCCAGAGGAGGTACGGTATAGTCCATATATCCTTCCGGGGTGTCCGGGGCCGCCTTTAACCCCATTTTAATCGTATAACAGAGAGAATATAGTACCTCCACAGCTTTCTGATACTCACCTCCGGGGTTATTGGGGTTACCTTTTCCGTCCACCATGATAAACTGCATCGGTGGGACATCAATGATCGAGGGAGTGTTTTTAGGAGAATAAAGCTCCGGGTATTCCTTCTTAAGATCTAATTTAACCATGATACTATCTTCCTTTCCTATTCCGGAGGATTCCTCCTTATGTGATAGAATAAGCTGCTCCGGTTACTCTTATAAAGAGAAGATAACATAGTTAATATGACATCTGTTTGTCATATATGATAGATTTCATT
>JAEZHX010000048.1 GCA_023436765.1 Bacillota bacterium | reverse complement strand
TTTTGGATCCACAACCTGCACAGAATATTGCGCCGGGGGCATTTACCTTACCGCAGTTCGAAC
Organism: Bacillota bacterium; assembly: GCA_023436765.1. Lineage (GTDB taxonomy): Bacteria > Bacillota > Clostridia > Lachnospirales > Lachnospiraceae > Mobilitalea. The sequence goes on along the minus strand of JAEZHX010000048.1, from coordinate 7,025 downwards.
AAACAGCACCGGGTGCCACGTTCTGAACCGGCTGCTGGTAGGACGGACGAGGCTGCTGGTACATTGGAGCTCCTGCGGGAGCTTCACCCAGAAGCTTATGTACGAAGTTAAATTTAAATTCTTTGTTTCTTAATGCCTGCACGATAAACAGGATGAATACGATTACAACGATAAATTCAATAACGGAGTTACCATACTTTAGGATATACTGGAGTGCATTCTGGAAAGCATTCAGATCATGTTCGTCTTTCAAGAACTCCAAACTAACACTATAAACCTCTTTTACATTGAACTCCTGAGGAGTAACCAGTTCTACGAAATATTCCAATACAGTAAAGAATAAATAAACTAACTGAACCAATGTAGCGATGATGTAGGACTGCTTCACAGCATTTTTTACTCTGTCGTCACACTGGAACCCGAATACAGCTGCCCCGAACAGAACCGCTACCAGAAGGCCTCCACTCAGGCTGTTGGTTAACAAGTAACCGATCAGATAAGCTAATACACATAAGATTGTTGCAGGAACACCCATGTTTCTCTTCTCACTAAACTTCTCCATAAACATACCATACCTTTCCATTGAATTCGCATTGCCCAGCCTAACTTTTCGTTATGTAGGCAAATTGTAGAGTGCGGATTTCCTTTCCGCGACCAATATTTGATATAATATTACCATAGTCGTGCAAACCAGTCAATACAATCCAGTCTGGCATCAAACCGTAGTAGCGGTATGGTACAAGTCACCAATGTTTGGTTTATTTTAATGTTTCAAAATAATTGAGTGTTATAGCTAAATCCTCCTGCATCTTAAGCTTCAATTCCTCAAGGGAATCAAATTTTAATTCGGGTCTAAAAAAGTGCAGTATTTCAACCTCAATTTCCTTGCCGTACAGATCCTGATCAAAATCAAAGAGATAGGTTTCGACTCCCTTACTCTTCTCTCCTCCGACAGTAGGCTTATATCCGATGCTTGTCACACCCGGATGCTGTTTTCCGTCAATCCAGGTCCTGGAGGCATACACTCCGCTGGGAGGCAGAAGCTTATTCTCAGTAGGAATAAGGTTCGTCGTTGGCATACCCAGAGTTCTTCCGATCTTTCTTCCGTGCAGGACCTTGCCGTATATGGAATAGGGTTGACCCAGCATGGCATTGGCAGCCTCCATATCACCTTCGGCTAGCTGCTTACGGATTATCGTGCTGCTTATGATCGTATGATGCAGTCTTTGCTTGTCACAGGCAATGAGCCTGTAGCCATATTTACTCTCCAATTCCTTCAGTAGGTGGATATCCCCTCTTCTGTTATGCCCAAAGCGAAAATCCTTTCCCACCACGATCAGCTTAGTACCCAGCTTCTCCACCAGGATATCGCGGATAAAATCCTCCGGTTCAATGCTTTTCGTCTCCTCCGTAAAGGGATAGGAAACCAGTACATCCATTCCGGTTTGCTTAAGCCTCCGCAGCTTCTCTTCCTCTGTATAGATCAGTTCAAACTCCTTCTTCTGAAAGAGGTTCTCCGGGTGAAACAGAAAGCTGAACATAACTGCCTGATATCCCTGCTTTTTGGACTCTATCACCTGCTTCATCAGGTGCTGATGTCCCAGATGAAGGCCGTCAAATTTACCGAGCGTCACTGCACTATTCTTTAATTTAAACTCTGTAATACCTGCTATATATTCCATAGTTTCCTCCAATGTTCAAGTCCCATCAGCAATCCGCATGTTTTAAGAACTTGCAATCGTCACAGCAGTTACTAAGGACCCGACCTTAAATCCCATTATAGGAACATCTTAACCGGCCGGAAGATGTTTTCCTTTGGATCATATCGATAAATTCCGATGAAATCCTGCTCGGAATCGTATACTCTTACTCTGATATCCGGCTGGGTAAGCTCTGAAGCTTCCAGTTCCTTATCCGGTGCTTTCTTTCGCGGGAGTATCAGCTCATCCACATCCTGTTTCCTCAGCTTGTCTATGGATAAGGCGTTCCCATTATGAAGGAATCTATCATATTCCTTCTCAACGATTATCTTACGATAATCACGAAACAGCTCCTCCACCGGGAGAATATGCTCCGATATCCTATCACTGCGTACCAGCTCCTCTACCTCGGATAGCTTCAGAGCCTCCTTCAGATGAAAGCTGCCCACTCGGGTACGGGTAAGACTCTTCATTGTGCCTCCGCATCCAAGTTCTTTCCCGATGTCATGCAGCAGGGTCCTGATATAGGTTCCTTTTCCACAATCCACAGAAACTGTAACCTCCTGCTCCGACTCGGAATACTCCAGAATACGAATATCATGAATGACAACTCTCCTGGTATCCCTCTCAATTTCCTTCCCCTGTCTCGCAAGTTCATAGAGCTTCTTTCCATTGACCTTGATTGCGGAATACATCGGGGGAAGCTGGTCATATTCTCCGATAAAGCTTAGGATCACCGCCGTAAGCTCGGGAAGACCAACCTTAACCTCGGATACCTTAAGAACCTCGCCAGTTAGATCCTGGGTATCAGTAACGATCCCCAGCTTCAGTACTGCTTCATAGGTCTTGTCCTTATCCGTAATCAGTTCCACCAGCTTCGTTCCCTTGCCCAGGCAGACGGGAAGAACCCCCTCCGCTTCAGGGTCCAGCGTTCCTGTATGGCCAATTTTCTTCATTTTTAAGATACCTCTCATTTTTGCCACGACATCATGAGAGGTAAAGCCTTTTTCCTTATATATGTTTATGATTCCGTTCACTAGAGTTTCTGGTCTCCTTCATTAACCCTTCGGCAACTGTGCTTTGATCTCCTTATTATTCCTTCGGCAGTTGTGCTTCAATCTCCATCGCCAATTCGGCGATAATCTCTTCTACAGCACCCAGCATTGTGCAGCCGGCCGCTTTTATATGGCCGCCTCCGCCGAAATGCACTGCGATTTTACTTACATTTACATCTCCGTTGGATCTCATGCTGACCTTATATTCCTGGGGACTGGTTTCATAAAGGAAGATTGCCGCTTCCGTACCCTTAGTTACTCTTAACTGGTCAATCACCCCATCCAGGTCGGAATGACTTGCCTCATAGAAATTCAGCAACTGATGGTCTATCGAGGATACAATCAACCTGCCGTTCAGCAGCAGTCTGCTTTCCATCAGGCACCGGCCTAACAGCTGAGTCTGCATAAAGGTCCTGGCATAGAAGGTTTCATCAATCAGCTTTGAGAAGGGAACTCCCTTACTGATCAGGCAGCCTGCTACTTTCAGGGTCTTCTGGGAGGTGTTTGAATGCTTGTACACCCCTGTATCATGGATCAGTCCAACATATAAGCATTCCGCCACTTCCTTAGTGATTTTCTCCTCCTCAAACAGGTCGAACAGGACCTCACAGGTGGAGGAGGCATCATCAACTACGTGATTTACCTCGGCAAACAGGCTGTTGCTGACATGGTGATCAATATTCATGGTTTTCTTGGCTGACTGGAAATATTTCACCGCATTACCCAGCCTGTCCAAACTGCCACAATCCAAAGAAATAAAGAGGTCATATTCAATCTCAGGCTCATAGGAATGTCTGATCTCCTGAGTACCCTTAAGTATGCGGAATTCATTCCCAAAGGGCTCCAGATAGGCATCCACCTGCTCTATACCAAACTCTTCTTTGTGCTTCTTCAGATACAGATAGAGAGCCGTGCAGGAGCCGACGCAATCCCCATCCGGCCTGATATGACCGGCAATCGCTATCCTCTTCCTGCACTTAACCACTTCATCTATCTTATGCAATGATATTATACTCATGGTGCTCACCTTACCCTTCCGGTTTCGGTCTCTGATGTCTCACCGATTCTGATGATTAAATTCCCTTGGGGATTTCCTTTCGGACGCTCCAATCGACTGCTTCAGACAGATAACTTATTCCTCATCGTCATCTGTATCATCTTCCTTGTCAACTGCATCCTCCTCATCAGAAGTGTCGTCCCTTACATCATACTCATTTTCATCATCAGCTTCGGCTTCTGCGTCGGAATCTGCTCTTTTTAAGTTGACCTCATTGATCAGTTTAGACATTCTGACCCCGTATTCAATGGAACTATCGATTACAAAGGTGAGCTCCGGTGTATTACGTAAATTCAGTTTTCTTGCCAGCTGTCCGCGCATAAAGGAGGCCGCACTCTTCAATCCCTGCTTGGTAGCATTCTTAGAATCTTCATCTCCGAGAACACTGATATATACCTTTGCAGTCTTCAGATCAGGTGATACTTCAACCGCGACCACACTTGTCATCGGGTTGATTCTGGGGTCCTTTATCTCACGGCTGATTAAATTGCTCAGCTCCTTTTGTACCTCAACATTGATTCTGGTATTCTTTATACTGTTTTTTCTCATTATTGCCTCCATTCCGCCGCCAAGCTGAAAATTACCGGCTATGACGGCAACCATCAACTATGAATTAAGGTGCCGCAATTTAGTTGAAAGCATTCCTCGTTATCTAGGAACCTCCTGCATAATATAGATCTCAACCTTGTCGCCTTCCTTAACATCATTGAATTTTTCGAATACCAGACCACATTCATAGCCGGTAGCAACTTCTTTGACATCATCCTGGAAACGCTTGAGACTTGCCAGAGTTCCATCATAAATCTTGGAATTATCACGGTAAATCCTTGCCTTACTGCCTCTGATAACCTTACCGTCCGTTACATAGGACCCGGCGATGGTACCAACACCGGAAGCCTTGAAGGTCTGACGGATCTCCGCATGGCCAATAATTCGTTCTTCAAAGATAGGATCCAGCATTCCCTTCATCGCTGCTTCCACATCGTCGATTGCATTATAAATAACCCGATATAATTTCATATCGATCTTCTCGCGGTCGGCAGTTTCCTTGGCAGCATTATCCGGCTTCACATTAAAGCCGATGATGATGGCATTGGAGGTGCTTGCCAGGATGACATCTGATTCGTTGATTGCGCCAACACCGCCATGTAGTACTCTGACTGCCACCTCACTATTGGAGAGCTTAAGCAGACTCTGTTTCATCGCTTCTACGGAGCCCTGAACATCTGCCTTGATAATCAGGTTCAGTTCCTTGATATTACCGGCCTGGATCTGCGAGAACAGACCATCCAGGGAAAGCTTTGCCTTCGTATCGGCAATCAGCTTCTCTTTGCCCTGGGAGATATATGCCTCAGCAATCGTTCTGGCTTCCTTCTCGTTTTGAGTTGCCACGAAGATTTCTCCGACACCGGGAACATCGTTCAGACCTAATATTTCTACAGGAGTAGAAGGAGTAGCTTCCTTCAGTCTTCTGCCCTTATCATCCATCATTGCACGGACCTTACCATACGTAGCACCTACCGCCACATTGTCACCGACATGTAAGGTACCCTTCTGAACCAGAATCGTTGCTACAGGTCCGCGGCCCTTATCCAGCTCGGCTTCAATAACCAGACCTCTGGCATTACGATTTGGATTGGCCTTTAATTCACCCATCTCAGCAGTTAAGAGGATCATCTCCAGAAGATGATCAATTCCTTCCTTTGTATGGGCCGAAACAGGTGCAAAGATCGTATCACCGCCCCAATCCTCTGCAACCAGCTCATATTCTGTAAGCTCCTGCTTCACGCGTTCCACATTAGCGCTGGGCTTATCAATTTTATTGATTGCTACAATAATCTGGACTCCTGCTGCCTTCGCATGGCTGATCGCCTCTATTGTCTGAGGCATTACACCGTCATCAGCTGCAACTACCAGAATCGCAATATCCGTAGCCTGTGCACCTCTCATACGCATGGAAGTAAAAGCCTCATGGCCGGGAGTATCCAGGAAGGTAATCTTCTCACCATTAATCTCAACCACATAAGCACCGATATGCTGGGTGATACCGCCTGCCTCTCTGGAGGTAACATTCGTTTCTCTGATAGCATCCAGTAACGAGGTCTTACCATGGTCAACATGACCCATGACACAGACTACCGGAGGACGTTTTACCAAGGTCTCGGTAGCATCCTCATCCTCCTTCATCAGCTCTTCAACTTCATTGACCTTAACTTCCTTCTCGGCTATGATTTCGTATTCCAGAGCGATTTCTTCCGCTTCCTCGTAGGTAATCTCCTGGTTGATGGAAACCATCTTACCGGCCAGGAATAATTTCTTCACTAAAGCGGAGGAAGGAAGCTTCATTTTATCAGCAAGCTCTTTGATTGTTAAAACCTCAGGAAGAGTAACGGTCTTGATCTCATCCTCTTTCTCCTGAACTAAAGGCTTCGGCTGGATGAACTGACCCTTTCTGGGTGCAAGCTTGTTGATTGTCTTCTCATCATCCAGATCGGTATCTTCATTAGGAATAATCCCTCTATCCTTTAATAGCTTATCCTGATTAACTCTGTCCCTGCTTCTACGGCTAACATTCTTCTCAGCTACCTTCTGATCCAGAATCTGCTGGTCAAAATTCTTCCGCTCTCCGCCACCGCGTCCTGCGGGACCCTTCTTATTGCCCTGGCTGCGGTTGCCGTAGCTTGGCTTATCATCCTCATCCTTCTGGAAGCCTCCGTCGAAGCCTCCTCTCGGAGCGAAACCACCGGTTCTCTGTCCACCGCCCTGACCGGCAGGTCTGTTATAGCCACCCTGTCCTTGGCCGGCTGGTCTGTTATAGCCACCCTGTCCTTGGCCGGCTGGTCTGTTGTAGCCACCTTGGCCCTGGCCGGCTGGTCTGTTGTAGCCACCCTGGCCGGTAGGTCTATCGCCGTAAGGTCTCTGGCCATCCCGATTACCCTGATAGCCCTGGCCTCCCTGATAGCCCGGACGGTTGCCACCCTGGCCTTGGCCATAGGATCTTTGGCCATCTCCGGACGGTCTCTGGCCATCCCGATTGCCCTGGTAACCCTGGCCATCCCGATTGCCTTGATAGCCCTGGCCATCCCGATTGCCCTGATAGCCCGGACGGTTGCCGCCCTGTCCATAGGTTCTCTGGCCGTCTCCGGACGGTCTCTGACCATCCCGATTACCCTGGTATCCCTGGCCATCCCGATTACCTTGATAGCCCTGACC
>JAEZHX010000283.1 GCA_023436765.1 Bacillota bacterium | reverse complement strand
GAACTTCATGATATTTCTGCGTCAGATTTGATGTATCTATATATTTACAGATATCGATATTAACTTGATATATTCTGTCCTTCTGTTTCGTCCTGACTACCTTTTGATTCACGGTAGACGGAATTTCTGCAGTACCTCCGACATACGAACTATAATTTAACGCCGGAATATTCGTATACGCAGAGACATTGCTTCCCTCTCTGCTGATTTTTACTTTATTAGAAACACTTTCCTGATTTGCTACATAGAAGTTTACCGCATTGGCGCCATCCTGGTTAGTCAACAAAGCTACATCATTCAGATCCTTTACCAGAAAGATTGATGGTTTATAGAATAGGTAAACATTTTCTACTGTATTGGAATAGCTCTTGGTAGAGATATGATTCACGATGGTACTCTGAACACTGTCTTCGCCGGAACTCTGTAACTCATTTGATCCCTTCGGCCAGTCACAAAAGTATTCGATATCATAATTTACTGTCCTGCCATTCACGGTAATTCTCATCGTTTTCGTGACCTTTGCACTAATGTAGGCTGTGTCGAAATAGTACAAATATTTTTCGTTTCCGGGCAGCGCAGCTATGCTTTCTAATTTTGGTTCTATCGGCATCGGAGGATCGGCCGGCCTGGGTGTCTTGAGCGCATTTTCTTCTATGATATCCAGATAACTATTATAATCGGACAGATAACTTAGATATTCCGGAGACTGCTCCAGCTTTATCTGAGCATAAGCTCTTCCCCATTGTCTAAAGGTCTCTAGAGCGGTATCATCGTAAGTTGTTGCAGCACCATTCTCAGATCCATTCGAGAATAACAGGGCATTCGCCTTCTCATCCAGATTAATCGGCTCCGGCATGGGATAACTGTTCATAATTTTTGCTACATCATCTTTATAACTGATTGGATCTATCGTTATAAAAGCATCATAAGCAGTACTACCTACCTTTATCTTATTGATAGCAAAATAGTAGGTTGCCTGCTCAATTGGTGGGGGAGTCACCTGAATGATTCCTCCATTATTATATAACCGGTTTACCCCATCAATTTCTTCCGATATTAAGTCAAATGCTACTGAGGGTCCGGTGAATTGTTCAATAATTGTAGCCATATCGGAGGTCTTCAACCCCTCCATAATGCTTGCAGCAAGGTTACTCTGTATCTGAAGCTTCTCCGCCTTCTTGTTCATCTGCATGGACCGGAAGAAATTATTCATCAGAGGGACCATAATAATTACAAGTACTGCGATACTGATCAAGAGTTCAACCAGGGAAAAACCCCGATCATTCAGCCACCCTGTTCCTTTCTGGCTTTTCTCCCGTTTCATTGTCTGCCCTTCCTTTCAAACTCAAGGGTACCTGGTGCTTCAAAAATCTTTATGGTGTTACTGTTTCTTCGGTAACCGGTGTTGTTATTCCGTCAGTAACTGGTGCTACTATTTCTTCGCTGTTACCCTCTCCAAAGATATTATCCATACCGATATCGATATCATCGAAGGTAGGTGCCTGATACTCCTTACCGGTTCCGGTCAATGCAAATCTCTTTAATACAAGATTACCAGCCAAAACACCGGTCAAATTATCAGCACTCACCGATACACTATCAATTATGGTATGGTCCGGGTACTTTCCGATATAATTCATCATATCCTTAAAACCCTTATAGTCTGTAATAAAGCTCATTCCAAGTGTACTCACTGTAGCTGTCATGACAGCCTGTTGGTCAGTATTTGTATTATTTTGATCCTGAGTAACTGTATCTTCAGAGGAAGTATTACTGTTCTCTTCCGTTCCGGAAGTAGCTGTAGTTCCGGCGGTTTTTGTTACTTCTGCATCTTCACCCTTCGCCGGAAGAATTGTCTTGAAGAATTCAACATTATCCGAAGGGGTTACGGATGAGGTCTTAACATTAAGAGCCTCCTCCATCTGCTCGACGAACATGAAATTATCCTCATCGCCGATATATACCGGAAAGCTATCAATGATCTTCTGCTTTTCTGCATTTACTTCAACGATCTGCTCTTTGACAGATTCTTCTTCCTGAAGCTTCTTCTCCCTGTCGAGTATCGCGGCCTTCGTCTTCTCAACCTCCAAATAATTACGTTCCGTCTTGTCCACATAATTCTCATACAGATAGAAATAAGAGAACAAAAAGATTCCCAGGCTAATGATATTAATTAATAGTTTGATTTGTTTTCCGTTAATCTTGTTTTTCTTCATAACATTCCTCCAGAAGGATTACTCTGTGTAAGTACAAAGAATCGTAAAGCTCACGAGGGAAATACCGTCCTGTTCCTCCACTGTGATGCCCGATATCTCTACATTTTCCTTGAAGTACTCAATCATTTTAAGTTGCTTATAGATAACTGCCACCAATGCATTCGGTCCGATATCCCCAGCTGTAGCAGTAACATTCATGGTTACATCGCTCTCTGTAAACTGCATGGAATGTATGGCCGTGCCCTTAGGAAGCTTATTCTCAAGTTCTGTAATAACTTCAGTGATATTGTCATTATTGCTCTTTGTATTGTTCTCCAGCTCCTGAAGATTTTCCAGTTCCATTTTTGCAGTATCCAGTTCATCATGAGCACCGCTTAAGGCAGGTAAGGAATTGAATTGCTGGGTTACCTGATTCAACTCCTGCTTCGCAGCCTGGTAATCGGTATAGCCTACATATACTGTTCCTGCCGCTCCGGCAAGACAAGCCATCGTAAATACGATTGTACCGATGATGGCGCTTCGCTTCTGTTTCTTTAGGGCGAACTCAATCGGTACAAAGTCTACCGGTTTGATGACAGAGCCAACACAGGTTAAGAAATCGCTAGGGTTCTTACGATATGCCGCAGCCTTCTTCTTGGCGCTGAAGGTATACAGCTTCTCCATATTTTTATGAGAGATACCGATCTCCGTCGTAAAGAAGTTCTCGATTCCCTGAATATGAACACCGGAGCCTGTGAGATAGATCGTATCGATATCAATCTGTTTGTGGCTGGATTTATAGTAATCAAGCATTCTTGCGATACTGCTGGCTAAGAAATGCAGCGATTCCCTGACATTATTCTTGGCGTAAAGCTCTGCTTCATTTGCTTTTATATCTAAGGTTGACAGAACCTTGAGGTATTCACTGGCTGCAGCTGCCTCCCCCTTCGTCCAGGTGGAATCCAGCTTCAGGGAATCCCCTTTCTCTGATTCCAGGGACAGGAGATTCCTGCTGCTTAACAGTTCGATTGCTTCCTCCGGAGTCTTCGCGTGGAAGCATTCCTGTTCCATTACCGTTTCCACTATCGTAGCTAACCCGTAGCCAACGGTTCTTTGAAGGATCAGTACATCATCCCTCAGGATACTAATCAGGGAATCCTTCTGATTCATCTGTACGAATACGTTCGTTCCCCTCTTTGCCTGACGCTTAATTGCCTGATAGCTGCTGTTACCGGAATAATCGATGGCTACGATATCCAGATGGAGCTGCTTCGCAAAGCTGTAATAATTCTTAACCAATGTGGCGGGTGCAGCAAATACGGATAAGCGCATACTCTTCTTAGCATTATCCGTACTATTTTCATTCTTGTTATCTTCACTTATCGCTTGTGAAGCCATCTGCTGTTGTCTGGCTTCCATCAGCTCCATATTATCGGCGATGATTTCCGTCTTGCTCTTCTTCTTCAGAGACTTCTTATTCTTTTTCTCCAGCTTCTTGGCAAGCTTCTTATCCTTCTTGTCCAACCTCTTCTTATTCGCCTTTTCCTTCCGGTCCGACGTCCTCTTCTCCAGAATCTGATAGGAAAGAATATAATCCTTTAATTCGATCGGGAAATATTCTGCTGCCCCGGTCTTAATGATCTCCATGATCCGTTTCTCTTTTACCGGAGGCAGAATGACTTCTCTGTTGGCTATCTTACTGGAAGTAACAGAGAAAATCACTTTATCTGTTTTAATTTTACCTGCTTTAAGCTGATTCTTCAGTTCCTCACCAAAAACAGCGATATCTCGTATGTATCCATCCTCAATCGTATTCGGTGGCGTAGGAAAGGAGATGCTGCGATAAACCCTGACACCCTTATTCTTATAGTTCTTCTTATAGGA
>JAEZHX010000277.1 GCA_023436765.1 Bacillota bacterium | reverse complement strand
TACTAGATATTATCAGAACTCCTTGATATTACCTATAACAAATTATGAGGCAGGTATTTACCTGCCTCATAGACTTATGTTATAGTATTATCTTGTAAAGGTTACGTAAGCTAAAATTACTTCCGGTTAATTCACGGTGGTTTTTGCTGCAAGCTCCTTGCGGAGTGCAGTCAGGTTAAACCTGCCTTCTAAGAATTTATCCAATGACTCTACCAAGGTTTCTGTAGCCTTTGCAGCCGGTGTCGGAGTAGGTGCAGTGGTAACCGCAGCAGTACCGTTAAAGAACTCAGACAGAGCTGCGTTGAATGCATCCTCCGGTATCATGCTAAATTCGGAGTGATCATTAAAATAAGACTCCAAAGGAAGAACATCTTCAGGATTTACCACAATTGTGCTGCAATAAGCAAATTTAGGGTTTCCGTCAACATTAAGGGCATCGATTTCGGCAAATAAATAGGTGAACCCTACTTTTTTACCGGTTACACGTCCGCCCGGGCTGATGGAAGCGATAGTAGAATCATAACTGGAGAATCTGGCATTCTCAGCAGTATTACTTGGTTTCAAGATGACGCTCAAGGAATCACTTTTCTCTACACCAAGGATAGTTCTCGATCTTGTCATCTTGACACTGAAGGCCGGGGGGCCTACGGTGACGTCGCAGGTTAAGCTGGTTGAACTCAAGCCGTCTTTAATGGTTGCGGTGATCGTAGTGTTACCTACCATCTTGGCATTGACGATACCATCTTCGCTAACAGAAGCAATTTCCGTATCTGCAGACTTATAGCTGACCTTGGCATTTTCACTTGTATTGTAGACTTTAAGGGGCAACGGAAATGTCTTTCCCTTAACTAAAATAATGCTTTTTAGGTTCAGCCGGTAGTCATCGCTCTTTTCTTTTTCAACTGTAGTTGCATATGCCGTTTTTACTCCGTTCGGATTTAGATCCGGCATTGTAACCGCAAGAAAAAGGAATAAGCCCAAGGAGATAAAGCATTTAACAAAGTTCTTTTTCATGGTACTTCCTCCAGGTATTGGAAATTCCTTATGTCACATCCTATCTATTCTAATAAGAAGATATCATTTGTTTTTGTCAGAAAAGTGTCATATTGTAAAAATTTTTATAAGATTAGCGCTTGGAACGAAATAGAAATATATGTAAAGTTTTTTCATAAGTTTTTCTACTTGTTTTATTCCTATGATTTAATATAATATAGATATAGTATTTTACATAAAAAATACATCTATGCAAAAAAGAGAAACGGTTGGATGCTTGTTCCTATGTCATCCGGCCTGCATTTACATGAGAAAAAGATATTTATGGGGAGGATTTGAAGATGCAGCATATTCTTATCGCTGATGATAACCGTGATATTACCGACATCTTATCAACTTACTCGAAAATGGAAGGCTTTGAACCTGTAGTTGCAGGAGACGGAGAAGAAGCAATCAGACTGTTTACGGAATATAATCCGGAGGTGGTCCTTCTGGATGTGATGATGCCGAAGGAAGATGGCTATGAGGTATGCAGGAAGATCAGAAGTAAGTCCAATGTACCGGTTATATTGATTACTGCGCGAGGAGAGGATTTTGATAAAATTATGGGCCTTGATATCGGGGCTGATGATTACATCGTAAAGCCCTTCAGCCCTAGGGAGGTCATGGCCAGGGTAAGAGCAGTAATGAGAAGAATGACCAAGGCCACCAAGGAAACATCACCGGAAAACCTGATTACGATCGGAAATCTTGAGATTAATCTGGAGGAGTACACCCTACATATAGGTGGGAAGAAAATATCACTTACTAAGAAGGAAATTGAAACCATGTGGACCCTGGCAACCAACCCGAACAAGGTGTTTACCAGAGATAATCTATTGGACAGTTTATGGGGATTTGATTATTTCGGAGACAGCAGAACGGTTGACTCTCACATTAAACGCTTAAGGGCTAAGCTTGATACCGAAGACCATCCTACTTGGACAATCAAAACCATATGGGGTGTCGGTTACAAATTTGAAATAGCTGAAAAATAAAAGAATAGCTAATGGCAGCCGACTTAAAAGTATGAAGCTAGAAACTTCATACTTTTCGGTTTGTCCGTGAAGATAAAGCTGGCAAAGTGAACACGCTTGTCCGCATTCGTAAGCGTACTAGGCCGTATACAAAACAAGCGCGGAGATCAAAGCCTACACAGTAAGCAGTATCTATCAGGACAAGCATTCAGTCCGTAAAACGGAGGCATTTATGTCAAAGGAAAATAAGGTACCTATCTACAACAAATTATTTTTTAAACTATACCTGAATTATGCAATCATGCTGTTAGTAACTGCGATTCTGATTTGCTTTATTTTCATCAGACTCTATGAGAATACGACAATGACGAATAACAGGGTGCAGGTTCAGGAGCAGGCCGAAAATATTGCCTCCATGATAACGGATGAATTCATCAGTAATGAGAAATATCGTGAGTATCTGGATATAAATAATAAGTTGACAGAAATCATGGGCTTGGATTTCTGGACGATTGCCAATCCTTCGGCAAAGTATCCGATGGATGAGAGGCTTACGACGATTTCCAATGAAGAATTGGCGGAGTTAGCAGATTATGAGGACTATATCTATCTGGTTGACAGAGCGTTTAATAATGAGCCGGAGTACAGTTATAATTATGATGAGATTTATCAGGCTCAGACGATAACCATGGCGGTACCGATCTATGGACTAAACCGTGATGAGGTAGTGGGAGCCGTACTCTTAAAATCTCCAGTAACAGAACTGAAGGATATCCTTAATGGAAGCTTAAGAGTAATTATCTATAGCAGTGTAGCTGCTTTGGCGATTTCCTTCATTATCATTATTGTATTTACAACAGAGCTGGCACTTCCTATCTCACGGATGAGAATAACTGCGTTGGAGCTGGCAGCCGGGAATTACAACAGTAAAACAGGTATCAGTCGAAAGGACGAGATCGGCGACCTGGCTAAAACTGTGGACATTCTGTCCGAGAAGCTGATGGAGAATGATATCCAGAGAAAAAATCTGGATCAGATGCGGCTGGATTTCTTCGCAAATGTTTCTCATGAGCTCAGAACACCGATTACGGTGCTGAGGGCATATACGGAGACTTTGGTGGATGGAGTTGTCCAGGAAAAGGAAAAGGTTGAGCAGTATTATGACCGTATGCTCTCAGAATGTAAAACGATGGAGAGATTAGTCGGCGATCTGCTGTTGCTTTCAAAGATGCAAAATCCGGATTTTGCGATTGAAAAGGAACCGGTGAATTTGGTCCAGATATTTGATGATATCATTCGAAGTGCCGGAACAATCGCTGAGAAGAAGAATATTTCCATTGAAGTGGTGAAGGACAGTCCCGTATTGATGATGCACGGAGACTATGACCGCCTGAGGCAGATGTTCATGGTGATCCTTGATAATGCCATAAAGTTTTCAAACGAAAACAAAACCGTTCACATAAATTTATCAAAGAAGGACAACATAATAGTGTCTATCAGGGATGAAGGAATCGGAATTGAACCCTCCGATATTACCAACATCTTTGAGAAGTTCTATAAGACAAACCTTCGCCAGAATGCCAGCGGAACCGGGTTGGGCCTGGCGATAGCAAAGCAGATAGCGATAAAGCACGAGGGCAATATTGAGGTAAGCTCGACCCCCGGAGTAGGAAGTACTTTCGTGTTTACATTCCCAATTGAGGATCAAAATTTCTAAGAAATACCAATCAGAAAAAAGATAAAAACCTTGAATCATGGAGGAAACTACGGTATAATAAAGGTAACAGAAATCCTGGAATGTACGATACTCCTGTTATTTTGAACCTACATGATATAATAAGGGATTCCTACATTTGTAAGTGGATGTCAGGCCACCGTTTGCAGTGGAAGGCAGAAGCTTATATGCGGTTACCCACCTAGCTTGGCTAGGAGTCAAAATACAGGAACCGGCATTTTGGGTATAATACGAATGACAAAGAGCGGCTACGGCCGCTTTTGTTTGCGTGAAAGCAGAGTGAGCATATACTCTATCTCATAGAACCGGAAAACGGTCTCGTTTTCCGGTTGATAACAAAACACCGCCCCTGCAAGCTTGCTTGAAAGGGGCGGTGTCTTGTTATCAACTGAAAAAGCGAAGCATTGCCAGTTCTATGAGATAGAGGGGAATGCGAGCGAGCCCACGACCCAGGAAAACCGAGGCTGCGTGCCATGCAGCCTCGGTTTTCCTGGGTGCGTCCGTCATGGTTTACCTGGGTACGCACCCGCACCCTGCAAGCTTGCTTGAAAGGGGCGGGTGTTCTGTTATCAACAATGCGAAGCATTGCCGGTTCTAAACTTTCACTTGTTTTTTCCTATGCAGAATTCTATAATAAACATAAGTGTTTTTGTCGATGATATCACATAAAGCCACAAAGGAGCAGATGGGAGAAAAAAATGAAGCATGGATTTCTTCGTGTTGCGGCTGCTACTCCAAAAATCAGGGTTGCAGACTGCATCTTTAATGCAGAAAATATAATAGATATGATAGAGACCGCGGAGCGAAAGGCTGTAAAGCTGATTGTTTTCCCTGAGCTGTCGGTCACCGGTTATACCTGTGGGGATCTGTTCCTTCAGGAGACGCTACTTCGTAATGCATACGAGCAGGTCGTAAGGATTGCAGAGTCTACCAGGGGAAAAGAGCTGGTAGCAGTTGTAGGTTTTCCGTATCAGAGACAGGGTAAGCTTTATAACACGGCTGCAGTTCTCCAGAACGGCAAGGTGCTTGGTCTGATTCCAAAGCTGAGTATTCCGAATTATTCGGAGTTCTATGAAGCAAGACATTTTACCTCAGGTAATCGGGATACGGTGAAGGTAACTTTTATGGGAGAAGAGATCGACTTTGGCTCCAGAATTCTGTTCCAATGCCGTAATATGCCGGATTTTACACTGGGAGTTGAAATCTGCGAGGATCTGTGGATTCCGCTATCACCCGGAATCTCCCATTGTGTGGCAGGAGCCACGGTAATTGCCAATCTGTCTGCCAGTGATGAACTGACCGGTAAGGATGAATTCCGGAGAGACCTGGTGAAGAGCCAGTCTGCAAGACTCGTTTGCGGATATATCTATTCCGACGCGGGAGAAGGGGAATCCACAACGGATCTGGTGTTTGCCGGGCATAACCTGATCGCGGAGAACGGTGCACTCTTGGCTGAGACTACACCCTTTGAGAATGGCATGATCATGACGGAGCTGGATCTGGGTAAGCTGAGGAGCGAGCGCAGAAGGATGAATACCTATCTGGGACAGAGTACGGATTCCTATACGGTAATACCATTCTCCTTTAGGGAAGGGAATTACGAATTAGAAGAGATAGAGCTGACCAGGGGAATCGACCCTGCTCCTTTCGTGCCTTCGGAGAAAGCGAACCGGAACAAGCGCTGCAGGGATATTATTAATATACAGGCACTGGGCTTAAAGACCAGGCTCGAGCATACAGGTATTAAATCGGCTGTGATCGCTATCTCCGGCGGCCTGGATTC
>JAEZHX010000267.1 GCA_023436765.1 Bacillota bacterium | reverse complement strand
ACTGGGTGGACAGGAAAACCTTATAATTATCCACATTAAATACAGCTTTCGTTGGATCTGCCACTCTCCAGATTACTACTGCACCGATGATGATTGGATTACCCAGTACGTCATTTACCTTCTGCTTTTCATTATTCAAGGTCAGAGTCTTCATGGATATTTTTTTGTTTGAAAGTCCAGAAGTTGCTGTAGCTGATGCTCCGACGGTTCCTGTTCCGACGGTGATATTCAGTCCACCGCCCTTCGCCGGATTCATGGCCCCTGCAAATGGGTTGGTGTAATAAAAGCCTTCCTTCTTAATCGTTCCGTAATACTTACCAAACAAGGTCATAACCAGCGCTTCATTCGGGGTCAGGATATGGAAGCCTCCCGACATAATACAGGCAGCGATGAGCAGGATAACACCTGCAGCTATTAATACACCTCCAAGGACATTATCCCCGGCAGAAAACCTAATACATGCCAGAACGATGGCGAGTGTGGATAACGCATATTCTGCCAGTACCAACAGCAGCATAAAACCGCCGCTTAAGGGTTTGATCTCCTTCTCTTCAATTACCTTCATCTGAGTCATATTAACCTCATTGCTCATAGATATATCCTCCATTATATATTATTCTGATACCATTTTGATATCATCACAATACCACTTATTTTCGTTAATGTCAATAGGTTCCAGATTAGAAGATGATTAAATCCCAGCAAGAAAACGGCAGCTTATCGCTGCCGTTTCATTATATGATTTCACTTCCCTAACTCCTCCATAGGCATCAGGTTAGGCGTAGATAGTCGGGTTTATTTGTTGTGCTTATAAACCATAATCCGGTTTACGTTGTCTCCAAGTGTGAGGTATTCTCCATCATTGGAAAGAAACACTCGGGTTACACTATAATCCTCAACCGTTGGAAAGAGCTCGGAATCCCAGGTATTACCTCCATCCGTTGTCCTCAGGCACCAGGTAATATTACCTTCCCCCGGCTTCGTCCCCGCAAAGACCATGATTCCGTTATTCTCATCCGTAAAGCTGATATCTGCCAGAGCCGTATTGCTCTTAAATAATCCAGGGGTTCCCTTCATATCTGCTATCAGGCCATACCGGTCAAAGCCCAGATCATGCTTTGTCCAGGTTGTTCCCCCATCGCTGGTGATGAACAGTAATCCGTTATTGCTTAAAAGGTAGCCGTCCTCGGGAGTCCTTAAGCATACAGTACCAATCCCCTTTGCCTCCTCGGGAAGGGTAAGCTCTGTCCAGGTCTGTCCGCCATCCTTGGTTGCGGCAATCTTAATTGAGGTCGTGATCCATCCTGTTGTATCATCCAGGAAATCGATACAGGAGTGCATTCCTCCCAAATTAATGTCCGTAACAGCACTCCAGGTCTTACCCCCATCCTTACTGACACGGACATTTCCCCCATTGCCTCCGCACCACATAAGGTTTTCATCTACTATATCCAAACTGAAACGGCAAGCGGAGTTGTTCTGGGCATTAGGCCAGGTCTTACCTCCATCGTTGGTATAATGAATTTCACCGCCGTACCCAACGGTTATACCGTATTGATCATTCAGATATCCTCCGATATTCATAACATGGCTGATGGTATTATCCGCCACAAGAGTCCAATCCCCTGACACCGTCTCTGTACTCACTGCGGCAGACTCATCTGCTGTCTCTTCCACTACCTCGGATACCGCTTCGGGTGTTGCTTCGGGTGTTGCCTCTGCTGCAGCCGTTGGTTCTTCGGCCTCCTTAGCGTCTGTGCTGCCTTCCACGGCAGCTGCCTCAGTATTCGCATTCTTACCGGAGGAGCATCCCCCCAGTATGGTAACAGTGGCAAACACTATGATAGTAATAGATAAATAGACTTTCTTCCTTAAAAGCAAGTAGCTTCTCATCATACCATTCCTCCTTTTCCTATATTGTAGCTGGTAGGAGGAGATATTTGGAGTTCCAATCAGAAATAAAAACCTGCTAATCGGAAATTATTCCGGAACAACATGTTGATTCCTGTACTCCTTAGGAGTACACCCGACATGCTTTTTAAAGGTACGAAGAAAATGTGCATCATTAACATATCCGGCTCGTGACATAATCTCGTTGATAGAAAGATACGTCTTTCTCAAGAGCGAACAGGCAATCTGCATTCGAAGACTGCCGATGTATTCCATTACAGTCATTCCCATTACCGATTTAAACTTCAGATTCAGGGTGGTCTTATTGGTATGAAACTCCTTCGTAACTGTCTCTATCGTAATCTTGTCGAGATAGTGAATATGCAGCCAATTGATCATTCCCCTGATCTCATCGGTCATTCTGCCATAATAAATATTTTCATGGTCGGTATTCTCATCATACATCGAATTTACCAGTAAAAGAAGCTCAATAAAATAGGAACGGCTCCGGCAAGGCCAGCCATCATTCTTCTGTTCTCTTAGCTCCTTATCTGTTTTCTCAATCAGCTGCGACACCCTCTTGCCAAGATAAAAGTTTGTGGTACAAGCGCCTATGAAATGCTCTGACCGCTTAAAAAAAGGCCTGAAAAACCAATTATCGCTATTTAAGGCTTCCTTCCAGACCTCAATATTTGCAAAGGTAACATACAGCTCAAAGCAGCTGGGCTCAAAATACATGATATCCATCTTAAGGTTGGAAGCACTGAAGATCTCCACTTCATCCTTCTCATTCAGACATAGGACGGAAGGACTCGTTACGATCTGGCTGTTATCTCCGTTTCGGAATATCGCATGACCCTCCTTGATATAAACGATCCGAAACCTATCCTCCAGTTCATCTCCGTCAAGATAATCCGTGTCCCTGTCACAACTGATTTTAAGCTCATAACCCGGATAGAACTCCCTGCCTACGGTAGAAAAGCTTCTTCCTTCCATAATAACCTCCCCAGGGATTCCCCCCTGATACTCCTGATATTTATCGGCCTCGCTGCACCTTGCCTAAGGATCGCAGCACTACAGCATTGTCGATATTATCGATTATCTCTGTTGGTATTATCCAAAGACCTCTTTCATAAGCTTCTTTGCAGTCGGTGTAGACGCAAGGCCCCCCTCAGCTGTCTCCTTAAGTGTCGTGGACATAGTGTCACCGATTGTCTTCATTGCATGGATAACCTCATCCACCGGAATCTTACTCTCAATTCCTGCCAAGGCCATTTCTGCTGCAACAAAAGCATTTGCGGCCCCCATCGCATTTCTCTTAATACAGGGGATCTCCACTAAGCCTGCTACAGGATCACATACCAAGCCCAGCTTGCTCTTTAATGCAATCGCTACTGCATGCTCTATCATAGCCGGTGTGCCACCACATAATTCAACCAATACTGCTGCAGCCATAGCACTGGCCGTACCGCACTCCGCTTGGCATCCGCCTTCAGCGCCTGATATACTGGCCTTATTTGCAATTACCATGCCAATTGCTGAGGATGTAAACAACGCCATAATCAGTTGTTCGTCCTCGATTTGTCTCTCCTCCGCAATCGTCATAAGAACGGCCGGAATTATTCCGCAGCTTCCGGCTGTCGGTGCAGCCACAATCTTGCCCATGCAGGCATTTGTTTCAGATACTGAAAGAGCTTTGACCAAGGCTTTTCCAATGGTAGATCCGCTGATGGACTGACCATTCTTTATTGCCTGGTCCAGCTTATAGGCATCGCCTCCGGATAATCCGCTGACAGAACGTATACCCGGTTTTAGGCCTTCCTTTGTACTTTGTCTCATAACATCAAGCATCGTCCTCATGGTTTGCTTTAGATCTTCCTCACTTTTTTCCATCAAAGCAGCCTGATCCTTTAATACCAATTCCGAGAGCTTTATATTCAAAGCTTCTGCTTTCCGGCACAGCTCTGATATTGAATTGTATTTCATATTTACCCAACCTTTCATCAAAGCCTGTAGGCTATGTCCCTTAGGCAAATTTTCGGGCTTAATTAAATTGCATTTAAAATGCTGACCGATAAAACATTTGGAATTCCCTGAATGCTTCTCTTAATCGACGGATCGATTTCTCCATCTATCTCAATCGTCATAATAGCAATTCCGCCTTTTTCCTCTCTGTTCAGCGAAAAATTGTTAATATTGACACCGTTGTCTCCCAGTACATTACTTACCTTACCTATCATTCCGGGGATATCCCGGTGTGTGATGATCAGTGCTGTCGACTTCCCTGAAATAAGCACATCGGCACCATTAATTCTGTTGATCAGAATGTTACCTCCGCCAATGGACGAGCCTCTGACGGTAATCCTTCTGCCGCTCTCCCCCTCCAGTTCAATTTCAACGGTATTGGGATGTGCCCCGTCTATCTCCACTGTTTCAAACGAATATTCCAGTCCTTCTTCCTTCGCAATCTCCATGCTTCTACAGATCCGGCTGTCATCTGTATCCATGCCCAGAAGACCGGCGATAATAGCCTTATCCGTACCGTGCCCGCGGTAAGTCTTAGCAAAGGATCCCGAAAAACTGATCCGCGCGCTAACCGTCCTCTCGCCCATAATGGAATAGGTGTATTTTCCGATACGTACCGCCCCCGCTGTATGGGAACTGGATGGGCCTATCATAATCGGACCAATAATATCAAAAACTCCCAGCATAAGCTGTCCCCTTTCCTGTGGTAGCTGTCTTTAGTCCATAACACTTTGTCATGTATCATTATGTCATATTGCACATATAAAATTTTATTTTGATACAGCCCATTCTATAGTATTAGCAAACATATTTCAATGGCTGTTTCTGCTAATACGATAATTGCACAAATTTGTGAACTCTAATTGAATAACAATGATCTCGTCATTGATGTAGTGATTCTACTGGTAGTAAAAAACAAGGGTTCCAAAGCTATGCTCAGAAACCCTTGTGTTACAATAGTCGATAGGCTTGCCCCCTTATGCCGGATAACCGCATTACCCAAGGGCCTTTATGGTCTTAAAAATTGAAAATATGGAAGATTTCATATCCTCTGTTTTCTTATCACATTTTCTCTCCACAGTTCTTGCAGAAGTTTACTGGTCTATCATATTTCGCACCGCATTTGCGACATATCTGTTCCGTCCGATCAGCTGGAAGCCCAGATAGGGTTTCCCTAAGTGATTCTATGGATGGTTCTGTGGCACTTGATTCTTCATTGGATACGGTGGCTTGATCAGATCGGTTTTTAGTTCCTTTGATTACCCTATTCAAGATTACTGTTAACAAAACACATACTCCGATGATGATACCGATATAGATCAACAATTGCCCATACCGTTCCATGTCCTTAATCGCTTGATATGCTTTATCGATGGATTCCTGTGCAATCGCAAAATAGTCTTCCCCTGAAGACAGCTTACGAAGGCTCATGTACCTCCATAGACAATAACCACCCCCGCATAGTAGCAACGTTCCGAGTACTAAAATAATATTTCGTATCGTCCTCTGTATATATAGTAACTTAAAAGTTGATTTTTCATAACCCTTCCTTACCAGAAGGATTGTAATCAATAAAGCGATTGATACTACAAAGGAGAGTATCAACGGTAGATAATTCCTGATGATACGATAAAAATCACCGTTATTCATTGGTCCTGCATACGTATCACTCGTTCTGATAATAATAACGTCCTGCGTTGTGGCATTACCCGCTGTATCCGTAGAGATAACCTTGATAATATTTTCGCCGTTGCTTAAGGAAATTGTATGAACAAAGGTACCGTCCGCGTTTACCGTTACATCACTGCCGAGGATATTCAAAGCCGCGCCAGGCTCAGTCACCCCCGCTAATACATATTCCGATGCATGCACTCGAAGAGCTGTTTTGTTTTCGGGTAGACGGAGAATCGGGGGAGTGTTATCAACAGTAAATTGATAACTGATGATATATTTAACAAGAGGGTCATCTAAGCTGTACCTTATTATAACCTCATTAAATGCATCAGGTAATTCAATCGAAAAGCTTCCGCTTCCGCTCAGGTTTATCGTATCTGTTTTGTCCTTCACGATTACGTCTGCTATGATTGCTGTAGGAGCTTCATATTCAATGGTTGCCTGCGAATGATTGGTAAAGTCGCTTGTAATTGATTTTATTACAATACCAGTGTCAGCTATAGGTACTATTTTGGTCCTTGTAGGAGAATTCCTACCATCACGGCGATGAGTAAATTCAATCCGCAAAGCTTCGGCAGCAGGATCAAATAAAGCATCTACACTTGTTTGCCCGTCTGTAGCCTCTGTATAGTAAAATGGTTCACTCTCACTTACGTCATCATTGAATATAGCAACTAAATAATTGCCCCACTGTGCCGTCTCGCTCCAATCAATCCGTATAACTCCATCTGTCAAGTTCACTTCAGTATTGAACTCCGGTGATGTTTCCCCAGTTGAATGTCCGGTGATCGTAAAGCCTCCATCCGCAATTTTTGAATCAAAAGCTTCCTCCACCCCATATTTTTGCCAGGCGTCAAGCCGTAGCTTGTAGTTGCCGTAATCGGACAAATCACCAATATAGATGTCATATGTGCTTGTTTGGTTAATATCAGCCCAACCGTCCAATAATAGTCGTTCACCAATTACACTGTTGTTATCATCGGTGATTACCGCATAAATCTCGTATTGATAGGCTTCTTCCGATTCTGACGTTACGGTAAAGCTGGCGGGCAGGTAACTACCGTCTATCTCTCCGATCTCAAAATCGCTTATGGTGATTGTATCCATATAGCTTGAATAACTAATCTCAAATTGCGTGTTAGACAATTTATCGTAGGTTATCATCCAGGTCCCCGGAGCAGCATACGGTATGTAGTATTGTATCCAATCTTCACCGCTGTCATAACCCAACGAAGTACCGTCAATAGCGGTGCCATCCGGAGCAGTGAAGGAAACGATCGGTTGCTCCTTGTCAAAGAGGATTGATATCGCCATGTTATAGCTTTGGTCTAGTGTAAATACTTCTTTGGTTTCACTGGCAGCAAATGCAGTATTTGGCATAGAGAGCATGATCAAGAGCGATATCAATCGTACTATGAATTTCTTTCGCATGGTTTCCCTCCTATAATTTACCTGCAGCATTCTTCGGCCAGGTTATACCGCCTTTCGGTAAGGCGGGGTCTGTGCGGACTACAAAAGCTACTGTTTTGTCAGCGGTAATTCTGACGCCAACAGCTATTTCCCCCTTAAGGCTTGCTCCTATACTGATAATCCATACCTTGAATTTCGCATCAAACTCGCCTTTTCCTTGAAGTCCGACGAACCTGTTAATTGCGTCGAATTCTCCAGTTACTTGAATTTTTAAGGAGCTCTCGCCGAATTTCCAATCCGGTCCCAAGGTCCCGACAAATCGGAGTCCTGCAACCGGTTCGTTACTCATATTGAGCAGAGCGCAGGAGTATGGAAATTTACCCATTTCAATCAATACATTTCCGCAATCCAGCTCCCCAAGAAGCTTAAGCGATGCATCTGCTTTAACATAGCATTCCCCCAGGTTGAGAGAAAGCTTAGCGTCATCGAGCTTTAATACAGAGACATCCCCGATCCATTCATCAAGACCACTAAGCCCCGGTACTGCACTCAGCTTAGCGCCAGAAATGTCACATCCTCCAACAAGCGTCCAATAAAGTGGGCTTTTGGAAGTGTCAATATCTTCTATCCCAAGCATAAAATCGCTATAGGTTACCGGTACACCGGCAACATATGTGTCTATGTCAAAATCGGCGTATAGCTTAATTTCCGTTGGAACAAGTCCGTTGCTGCGTGAATTTAAACGATCTCCGCTATTAGGATTATCCCATTTTGCACTCAGCCCGAGTGGCTTTTGTCCGGCTAGAAAAGCGGTCTTGACCATAAACTTGAATTCATAATCATTAGCCAGAGTATCAATATGCAGTTCGGTATCGGATGGCGATATGTATATCGGTGTGTTACCCAGACCTGCAGGGAAGTAAGTTTCGCCCAACGTGTCGCCCGGAGAATATTCAAGGTCTATTTTTATTCCAATATTTTTGGACGAGACAGTGCCTCCGAACGCATAATCAAACGTAAATAAATCTGTTTTTTCTAAAAAGATCTTATTTGCGAACGGTAATGTCGCCATAATATTCTGAGAATCAAACGCCACCCTATTGGGGTACAGCTTTACATCAACTTGTGACATCAGGAAATATCTACCCAGATCTAACGAGTTCAAAGGAAAAGCTTCCACCTTATAATCTGCGTTCTGTTTTTCATACTCGGAATCATTGAAAATAGTGATCTGTCCGAGTGCGGGCATATAAACCGGTAATCCGATTTTAGCGAGCATTGCTGCTAACCCCTCTGCATTCTGTACCTCGTAACGTATACAGGATCCACTTAAGTCAGATAATGTTATACTTCCGCTATTCAGGCTTCCGGTAAGCGTAATATCATCGTTGAAGTTTAGCCACCCATTCATCGTGACATAACCCGACAATGTCATAGTGTTATTCACCTTATCTTCCTGTCTCATATATGAAACAAATCGATACGGTCCAAAATCGGTTACTTTTTCGCTCCCCTGAGTGAATATCGATAATCCCTTTGGCAAAATTGCGGTTTTACCATTGATCGTGACATATGCATCATAAACGTCTACACCAATACCCGCAGGGATAGTAACTGAAACAGAATTTGCGTCTACAAAAGCGGTACCCAAATCCCACTCTACTCCGGTTGTATTACCTTTTAGCGAAACGCTGATGCTGTCTTCAGAGACAAAACCTTCTCCCTTAAGGGTAGTGTTTAAAGTCCTTCCGTTTTTGTATAACATTCGTGGATCAAAGCCGTTCACAGCTTTTCCATTCATATACATAGGTGAATCCTCGTTGAATTGTGGTTCTGTAATTGAATCGGAACCACCTCCGAGGTAATAGGTCACCCTATCGCTGTCAAGCCCATTGCCAACTGCGACCTTAAGCTCACGGGAATAGCTGAGGGTATCTTTTGCAGTAAAGGTAATTGTATATTGATTCAATATTTGTGCCCTTAAGCCGTTAAAAAACTCACTGAGCTGATTTACTTGAGAATCGGCGGTGGGCTCATTCGCATAGAGATAACCTCCACCAGTCACCGAGGCGATGGAGTTTAGGTAAGCTCCGTCCGCATCGTCACCAAAACCGATTGCATACACAGTGATACCATTTTCATTACATGGTTTTCCGATATATTCTTCAATTTCCTCTAGGCTCGCATAGTAACCGTCTAATCCATCGGACATCACTATAATACTATTGATAACACCGGGGCCTTTCGTGAATTTCGTTATGGAATGGAGTACCGAATGGTAAATTGCGGTTCCCCCCTCTGCATAGATGGAATCAGCCGATGCAGTAAGATCCTCGATAGAGATACCAAAAGGATAATCGTTTTCAACATCCTCACTGAATGTTACAAGTGCTATGTTCTCGATGTTCGTCTTTTCAGCCGCAAAGTATTTGATGGCGCTTTTCAGATTCTCGATTTTATAGCCTTCCATACTACCGGAGGTATCCACGCATAGCAAGATATTCGCGCCCGTATAATTCACCTTTTCAATGGTAAAATCAGTGATATCCACTCCGCAGTCTTTTAAAGAAATCGCAGCCTTTAAGTCCTCTACAGAGTTATATAGATTGTTGTTAATATTAACCGTAGCTTTAATCGTATTATTGTTATTATATTCCGTAGTATCTACGTTAATAATATTTACCGACATACGCTTCTGACTAACGTATGTCTGCATCTGTGAAGTGAAATCGCCAGCCAGCGTATCCTCGCCGCTTTCCGTTTTAACAGAATCACTGGTTTCACTAAGCTTAATCGTCATATTATTCTCAAGTACTTGATCAACATATACCGCTACGCTTTTAAGGCGTTCCGGATCATCCTTATCGGCAATAATCCCGACAAGCTCGTACATGGGCACGGTATAATCGCTATCCTCACAGTCTCCGACCGTGTCGATAGAGCGGTCGATATATTCCACCGATTTAGGTTCGTTTCCAAGAGTATACTCAATTTTGGCCATCTGTAGATATACCTTTGACGCGTCAATGGCATAGTCTTCTGCTGCATATTCAGATAGACCCTCTATTATTTTACCAAGAGCCGGATACTTCAGAGTCGTCTTTAACGCATTCAGCTGCGCTTTCGCAATATTTCTTTCCTCCCTTGGCTTATCTCGATAACTGTCATTGTAAATTTCATACAGCTTATGATATACAACCTCATACTTCTCCTCATTTTCGTCTGAAAAATCACCGCTAAAATAGGATTGCTTAATAAAGTTGTTTAAGTATAGTTCAGATACAATCAACAACTCATTATAATCCGAAGCTTCATTCATACTGGCAGCTATTTTTTTATAGTCCCCACATAATAACTGCAGCTTCAAACGTGCAAGTCGAACTTGTGAAATATCAAGAAAGCCCGGGTTCTCCTCCAGAAAATTATTAATTTTCCTAAGCATCCTTTCAGCGTCTTGCATATCAGTCATCGGATTATATAGAAACGCATTATAAACTTCATCAGCATACACAATATAATCAGCCATTTTGTTGTATTCATTATTTTCCGTTTCGATAACCGATTTCTCAACTGCCTTTGAAAGACTCCTATTTGTTTGTGAAAGCAGCTTTGCTCGTTCTGAGTGAATCGCTTGTGCTTCAAGGTTATCGGAAATCCCATAAAAACTATCCTCAACCTTACTCAGTGCATTAATATCATTATATTCCGATTCAATTTCAGGAAATAATGGTATTGCCTTTAAGTAGAGCGCCTTGGCCACTTGATAATCTCCGCCTTTCGCAGCAAGACGTGCAGCAGCAAGTGCATATTCCGGTTCATAATTGATCCGTAAGTCCTCTAGCAGGGTATTAGCAAGATCTAGCCCTTCTTCATCCGCAACAGCATAGACAAGACTTAATTTATCGTATTCATTTGTTGTTTGTTTATTTACGCGGGACAATAGTTGCGGAATGGCAAGGATACTAACAATAGAAACGAAAAATATTGCGGTAACTATATTCCCTACTCGATTTTTCTTAGAGAATATGCTCAGAAATATAAAGAACAGCATTGCAGGGATAAACCCTATTGCTAATTGTAACAAAGTGTTCTCCAACATGGTTATTCCTCCATAAATTCATTTTATTCCGTCATAGACAAGTTATTTACAGCCTATATGATAACCATGTCTATAATAACCCGGAGCACATAATGCTACCCATGTATTGAATTTTACCCTGTGCCACCCTAAATATCAATAGATAACTGTTTATCCTTCTAAATTCTAGTAGTTTCAACAAAAATTATGCTAAAAATACAGGATATTGCACATGTAAAACGGGAAAGCCTTAGAAAAGCTTTCCCGCAAAAATGTAGTATCCCTTATGCTACTCTGAAACCCGCATAGATTAAATTCATACTGACCTCTTTTAAACAATTTTGGGTTTCTAAACCTTTATTGACAGGGTGTTTCTTGCCATACCATATTAAAGTGTAACTGCTATTTTTTGAATGCTATATTAAATAATTTTTTTAAACTCTTTTTCTGATCGTATTCTCCTCCAGTTGAACCCCAGTGCATTTCAACGCCCATCAAGGCACAGGAATATAATGTAAGTAAATCGGCTGCTTCAATATCATTCCTTATTTCGTTTGCTTGCTGTCCCTGCCGAATCAGTTCTACGATCATTTCAGCAAAGAGCTTTTTCTCTTCTGAATAACCATAATAAAATTGAGCAAATACCATACAGCCGGTATTCATATCAACCTGTATTAAATTTTTCATTAATTCTGGGCCGAGACTTATCATATTATCGATTACATATTCAAAACAGATCCAAATTTTTTCCAGATACGGTTTGTCCTTTAAAAGATCTGGCATAATCTCAACAACATTTTCACTTAGTTGCTTATAATAACGTAAAATTAAATCGTCTTTTGTTTTATAGTGGTAATAAAAGGTACTTTTCGTTATATTACACATTTCACATATTTCATTCATTGTAACATTTGAATACCCTTTTTGCTTAAATAAATGAATAGCCGTTTTTAAAATAATGTCATCCGTTTTTTCTTTCATTTATATCCCCCTCCAATGTAATTATTATAGCATGTTTTGATCAAAATACAATTAAATTTTGACTATTGACACATATATTATGACTTAATATAATAAAAACTATAATGAATAATAAAATATTATTACCGCGGTATGAATTTTTGTAAATCTAACATGATTCGTTAATGAAAGGAGGAATATTTATGGAAAGAGGGCTGTTCAACCTTAAACCAAGTCCTATCTATGTACCTGATGAAGTGCTTGAGGATCTTACTGCCCGTCTGAAAGCAACAAGGTGGCCTATGGATGAAAATAATGATGATTGGCACTATGGTGTCAGTCGAAATTATCTTGAAAAATTAGTGGATTACTGGATAAATGATTTTGATTGGCGCAAATCCGAGATGGCTATCAATGAATATGAGCACTACAAAGTTGATATCGATGGTGTTCCAGTGCATTTTATGCGTAAATCTGGGATAGGTCATAATCCAATACCATTAATATTAACCCATGGCTGGCCATGGACATTCTGGCATTGGTCAAAGACGATTGATTCTCTTGCGAATCCGGGTGCGTTTGGCGGAAACTCTGATGACGCATTTGATGTAATAATCCCATCGCTTCCAGGTTTCGCTTTTTCAACGCCTCTGACAAACCCGAGTATGAACTTTTGGAAGGTTGCGGATTTATGGCATAAACTTATGACGGATATCCTTGGTTATGATAAGTACGCAGCAGGAGGGTGCGACATAGGAGCCCTTGTAACAGGTCAGCTAGGTCATAAATACAGCGACGAACTATACGGTATTCACATTGGTTCTGGTCAAAAGTTAATCTTTTTCAATGGTGAACGGGCATGGGACCTTTCCGGTGGACGGCCTATTCCTGATAATATTCCGTCAGAAATGTTAACTCAAATACTGGAAAATGATCGTCGTTTTGCATCCCATCTTGCAGTACATGTACTAGACCCAAGTACACTTGCCTTCGGATTAAGTGATTCACCTGTAGGAATGCTGGCATGGATTCTTGAGCGGTGGGCAAGATGGAGCGATAATGACGGCAATATAGAGAATGTATTTTCTAAGGATGATATACTTACACATGCTACTATCTTCTGGGCGAATAATTCTATTTCGAATACAATCAGATACTATGCAAATGCAAACCGCTACCCTTGGAAACCTTCGCATGACCGTTGGCCAGTAATCGAAGTTCCTACCGGAATAACCCTCGTTGGTTATGAGAATCCACCGGGAGTTACGACTGAAAATAGGGTTCAAAGCTTTTTAAACAGTGATCGTGCTTGCTGGTACAATCATATTAACATCACTGTACATGACCGGGGAGGGCATTTTATACCATGGGAAATACCGGACAAATGGGTTGAAGATCTGCGTCGAACTTTTCATGGAAGCAGATAGACTTTTCTTAAAGCTTTTCTATTGGTTTAACCCCCTCGCTCAGCGTATGAGGGGGTTTTATTTATGCCACGCATGACGCATAACTAGGATGTTTATCTACTCTACATATCTTAGCTGCTTTTTTTCTTTGAGCATTTTAGTGGAAATTATTATCAATGTATGCATTTGCAAATAGACATGAATTAAATAATAATGCAAACAAGTAGATCCCCTATATCTTACCTGAGTCTCTTTAAAACATAAAAAAACGGGAA
>JAEZHX010000191.1 GCA_023436765.1 Bacillota bacterium | reverse complement strand
AAAAGCAAGAACTAGGATATGATAAAACAATAGTGGGCCTATGCGGCACCCGAACTATTGTAAATTAGCCTTGTCTTTGTTTGTGTTTAGGGTTTTCACAGATAACTCTGATAGAGCCCTTTCTCTTAATGATCTTGCATTTCTCACAAATTGGTTTCACTGATGACCTTACTTTCACAGTAATTCACCCCTTTCAAAAAAGTCCGCTTATCATTATATCATTATAAAAATATAATAGCAAGCTATATTTTTGCTATTGTATCCAGATATCAATACATGCCCATGAAGCATGTAATCAGATGGGCCGATTGCCCATCAAACCTAGAGTAATTTGGTTATTTGTCGCGCCAGATAATTCTACCTTTTGTCAAATCATATGGAGATAACTCCAAGGTTACCTTATCACCCGGTACTATCTTGATAAAGTTCATACGTAGCTTGCCACTGATATGCGCAAGGACTCTGTGCCCGTTCTCAAGTTCTACCTGAAACATGGCATTCGGTAACTTTTCAATTACAGTACCTTCGATTTCAACAACATCGGTCTTTGACATTACTCAACCTCCTTACTTGAATTTACATTTGGTAACATTTTTATTGCTCTCTTGACCTCTTCGTTCTTTATGCTGCGGTCCTTCACCTTTTGCTCTAACCCCTGATTCAGCGGATCAAGTCCATCCACATGTTTCTTTTTTTTCTTTTTGGGGGAGGCAATGGTTCTAATTTTGCCGTCCACTAAATATACATATTCACTATCCATGTGAAATATAACATAAGTTTTGCCGAGATCATGCCCGGCCTTGGAGACTGCAAAGCCCCCAATTTTGAGTTCATTCATTCAAATGCTCCAGTGCTTTTGCCGTTAGTCTTAGAAGCCCAGGACTAAAGCTTTAATGTTAAAATTTCAGGGTCACCGTTTGTGATCAGTATAGTATTCTCGTAATGGGCTGAAAGAGATCCATCCTCGGTTACTACAGTCCAATCATCCTCTAGCCAGCTGACATCATATCTGCCCACGTTCACCATCGGTTCAATCGCTAAGGTCATACCGGACTCCAGCTTAGGACCCCTTCTCTTCTGTCTGAAATTCGGTATCTGTGGTTCCTCATGAAGATCCCTGCCAATTCCATGTCCCACCAGATCTCTGACTACGGAGAAACCGAAGGATTCCACATAATCCTGAATTGCTTCTGATATCTCATGCAGATGGACTCCTTCTCTGGCAAGCCTAATCCCTTCATAAAAGCTCTGTTCGGTCACTTCGATCAGCTGCTTAGCCTCCTTGGTAATTTCACCCACCGGGAGTGTTCTGGCAGCATCGGAGTGAAAGCCTTGATAGATGACTCCACAATCAAGACTTACGATGTCACCATCCTTAAGGATCCGATCCTTTGAGGGTATTCCATGGACTACTTCATCATTCACGCTGATGCAGATTGACGCAGGATATCCGTTATAATTAAGAAAGGATGGGATACAACCGTAGCTCCTGATCATCTCTGCACACTTCCTGTCTATCTCAAGAGTGGAGATACCGGGATGTACATACCTCTTCAGCTGTTCCAAAACATTTGCGAGAATTCTTCCGGATTCACGCATTAATTCAATTTCTTTTCCTGACTTAATATTGATTGACATTTTTCCTCCATCTGCTGTCTCAACATAGAGAAGTTCTTCCTGTTTATGACCTTAAGCTTAAGAAGCGCTTCCGTACGTCTGATCATCTGACTAAAGTCATATTATGCTTCTACAATTCCGACAATCTCATCAAATACTTCTTCCATATCTCTGGTACCGTCAACGGACCTCAAAATACCCTTACCCTGGTAATAATCAATCAGGGGCTGAGTTTGATCGTGATAAACCTTTAAACGCTTCTCAACTGTCTCAGGCTTATCATCTGCCCGAAGTACAAGTTCGGCACCGCAGGTATCACAAATACCTTCCTTCTTCGGGGGAATGGTAACTACATGATACGTGGCACCGCAACCGATGCAGGCCCTTCTTCCGGACATGCGGCGGATAATATTCTCATCCGGAACGTCCACATCAATCGCATATTCCAGAGCATCGTTATTCTTAGCCAATGCCTCATCCAATGCCTTTGCCTGGGGAATCGTCCTCGGAAAGCCATCCAATACATAGCCCTTCTCACAATCTGGCTCCTTAAACCGGTCAATGACCAGATCTACTACAAGCTCATCCGGAACTAAAAGTCCCTGATCCATGTATACCTTTGCTTTCTTCCCAAGCTCTGTTCCGTTTTTGATGTTTGCACGGAAGATATCTCCGGTGGAAATGTGCGGTATCCCATACTTTGAAGCCAGTCTCTTTGCCTGAGTGCCCTTACCTGCTCCGGGAGCTCCTAACATAACAATCTTCAATTAAACAAATCCTCCTGTTATTAACTAGATAATCTAACTATTTTATTCCCGTTAACCAAATCAGTTACCAAGCAAGAAACACCTTGGCTTAAAAAGATACCTTTTATCACGTAACCTACCCCTATTGGAGGAAATTTAATTTCTTCCGATAGGGGTAAAGTAAATGACCGTATTAGTCATTCAAGAATCCTTTATAGTGGCGCACGAGCAGCTGTGATTCGATCTGCTTGATTGTCTCTATGATAACACCTACAATAATGATAATTGAGGTGCCGCCGAAGCTTACATGTGCTCCAAACGCTCCGCCAAAGAAGATAGGGATGATGGAAACAATCGTTAAACCAACAGCTCCGATGAAAATGATGTGGTTAAGTACTTTGGTCAGATATTCGGTCGTCGGCTTACCGGGACGGATACCTGGAATAAAACCACCCTGTTTCTTCATATTATTTGCAACTTCAATCGGATTAAAGGTGATGGAAGTGTAGAAATAAGCGAAGAAAATAATCATTACAATATAAATCAATAAGCCTAAGGAGTATTTGAATTCACCCCAGCCGTCAAAGATTTTAAGCCAGCTTCTTTGATCGAGCACCTTAAGTACCTTCGGCCAGAAATATGCCCTGGCGGGTTCAACTCCCCAGAAGCCCGCGATAACACCGGGGAAGGACATCAAGGATCCAGCAAAGATAACCGGAATAACACCGGCAGTATTTACCTTAAGAGGAATATTGGAGGTTTGTCCACCTACCATTTTCCTTCCCTGAACCTTCTTAGCGTACTGCACAGGAATTTTACGTTCTGCGTTTGAAAGCACTACTACAAAGACAATCGTTACTACGAATACTGCGATAATAATGAGTGCTGCCAACACAGCCTTAACAACTGACTGCCCCTGTATGAAGGTGCGATACAGATTGATAAAATCGCTGGGCATCGTGGATACGATATTCGTCAACAGGATAATGGAAATACCATTACCAACACCATTTTGGGAAATCTTCTCACCTGTCCACATCAGGAAAGCAGAACCTGCTGTAAGAGAGGCAATGACTAAGATTACGTTGGAGAAGGTCAAACCGCCTTCCAGGTAACCTGTGTTACCAAAACCGATTGCCATAGCACCGGATTCAATGACTGCAAGACCTACTGTGATATATCTGGTAAGTGCAGTCAGCTTCTTCTTTCCATCCTCGCCTTCCTTCTGGAGTTCTTCCAGCTTAGGAATTGCTATCGTCAACAGCTGTACGATAATGGAGGATGAAATGTATGGTGTGATGCTTAATGCAAAGATTGACATTCTGGTGAAGGAACCACCGGTTAAGCTGTTAAAAAAACCAAGGTTTGAAAATAAATCCTTCGTCAGGTTCTGATCGATAGCAGGGGCTGGGAGCAAAGTTCCCAGTCTTACTACGATTAATGCTATGAAAGTGTAAATAAGTCTTGTTCTGATATCCTTAACTTTAAAAGCGTTTCGGAATGTTTTAAACATATTAAATCACCTCAGCATTTCCACCAAGAGC
>JAEZHX010000179.1 GCA_023436765.1 Bacillota bacterium | reverse complement strand
TTATCGCAGTTATATTCCTGCACATGGCTTACGATGCTTTCGTATTTTAATGCCTTATCAGTCAAAAGGCTTAAGTCCACGGTAACGCCGGGATACTTGGAAACCTCATTATAACGGAGTCCTTCTGCCGGTACCTGCTCCAGGCTCGGGATATCGATCTCGACAAAGGCCACATTCAGCTTCTTATCGATACGGCTCTTAATCCTGGGATTTAGGATAGAGAAATACCCGATGTTAGTATCTTTAAGCAGGATTGCAGCTGAATTCACCGGATGGACAAAGTTATGCTGCTTTACCTTATCCCCTGCTGTCTGGAAGGACGGAGCCACGTTCTTCACCGCCATAAGCAGCTGCTCCACGATCTCCTTAATCTTAAAGTATACCTCTTTCTCAGACAGCTTCTTACTGGCAAATACGATGCCAAGTCTCTTTCTCTCATCACATAACCCATCCGCTTTCAGTCCGTCAGCTACACGGCCAATCTCAAACATCCCCATCTCCGGATAGGAATCCACGTTCTTATAGACGAAACCTAACAAGCTTGGGATAATCGTAGAACGGATCGTATCATTCTCCGCTGTCAGGGAGTTGACTACACGAACATTGGGCTCTGTAACGATTCCCAGCTCCTTATTCATCTTGCTCTCATACCAGAGATAGCTGTGAACCTCGCTCATCGCATACCGTTCGGCCAATAGCAGCTTCATCTTATATTCATTGTCCCGTTCCACACTGTGCCTTACCGGTGTCAGCAGGTTCTTCGTGGAGCGTACATCAAAATTGTCATAGCCGTAGACACGGGTGATTTCCTCGATGATATCTGCCTTAATCGTCACATCCTTCGTTGCACGCCAGCTCGGAACCTCAACTGTGAATTCATCCCCCATACGGGTGACACCGAAACCGAGCGCAGTGAGAGTCTCTTCGATACGATTTGAGGTAATATCTATTCCGGTGTATTTGTCCACATAAGCCTTGTTAAACTGAATTGAAATTTTATCATAATACTTCACATAATTATCGGTCAGAGAAGAGGTTACCTTCACACCCGGATCGATTTCTGTCAGCAGCCTTAAGAAACGCTCAATTGCCGGTATTGTCAGCTCTGGATCCAGAGTCTTCTCATATCTGGCACTGGCATCGGTACGGAGTCCTAAGCGGGACGCGGATTTACGGACCGAGGTACCGTCAAAGTTTGCGGACTCGAGTAATACGGAATTCGTCTCCTCGGAAATACCGGAGAGCTCTCCGCCCATAACACCTGCAACAGCTACCGGCTCCTTCTCATCACAGATCATCAGGGTATCGGTATCCACCTTTCTATCCACTCCGTCCAGAGTAAGGAAATTGAAGGATTCAGCGAAGGTCTTCACCCGGATGCTCTTCACCTTGGCATGATCGAAGGCATGCATCGGCTGACCAACCTCCATCATCAGATAGTTCGTCAGATCCGCCAGCAGGTTGATCGGTCTCATTCCACAGTAGGTCAGACGGATTCTCATATTGACCGGGGATTTCTTCTTCGTGATGTTGCCGATGGTGATACAGCTGTAGCGGTAGATCTTATCGGTATTCTCCACCTTAAGGTCCACCTGTGGAAGGCTTTTATAGACGCTGGTATCCATCACATTCAGGGGCTTTAAGGGTCTTTTATTTAAAGCAGCAATTTCTCTGGCGATACCATAATGCCCCCAGAGGTCAGGGCGGTTGGTCAGGGATTTGTTATCTACCTCAAAGATAGTATCCTCCAGCTGCATGATCTCCTTAATATCCGTTCCGAGAGGATAGTTGTCCTCTAAAATCATTAATCCGGAATGATCATCGCTGATCCCGAGTTCCTTCTCGGAGCAGCACATTCCGTGACTGACCACACCGGCAATCTGTGCCTCCTTAATCTCCAGGTCACCGACTCTGCCTCCCAGCTTTGCGAAGGGAACGACGGCGCCGACGAAAACATTCGGTGCACCGCAGACACAGTCCACGATTTCACTGCCAATGTCCACCTTTACCAGATGCAGCTTCTTGGAATTCGGATGGTCAGCGATCTCAATGATCTTACCTACGACAACACCCTGAATATTTTTGCCCATTTCATGTATTTCTTCAACCTCGGCGGTGGATAAGGTAAAACGGTTGATCAGCTCCCTTAGGTTTACTCCGCTAAGATCCGTAAATTCTGATATCCAATTCATTGATATTAACATAGTCCGCTCCCTCCTATCTCGTAAACTGCTTTAACTGCTTCAGATTTCCGCCGTTAAAGAGTCGAATGTCTTTAATATTATATTTCATCATCGCAAGTCTTGTCAGACCCAGACCAAAGGCAAAGCCCGTATATTTCTCCGTATCAATGCCACCCATCGTGAGTACATTCGGATGAATCATACCGCAGGGCAGAAGCTCCAGCCAGCCGGAATGCTTACAGGTCGGGCACCCGCTGCCTCCGCAGATCGCACAGTTGATATCCAGCTCAAAGCCGGGTTCGACGAAGGGGAAGAAGCCGGGCCGCAGTCTTACCTTTACCTCCCTCTGGAATACCTCAGTCAGCAGAACCTTCATAAAATAAATCAGGTTGGAGATGGAGATATCCTCTCCGATCATCATGCCCTCCAGCTGGAAGAAGGTATTCTCATGACTGGCATCGATATTCTCATTGCGGAAGCATCTTCCGGGGAACAGTACCTTTAGGGTCTCTCCGGGCTTCGGTGCACCGTACTTTCTCATAATCGTATTCTGGGCAGCGGAGGTATGGGTCTTTAACAGCTGACCATTCTCCAGATAATAAGTATCCGTCATATCCCTGGCTGGGTGATTCTTAGGGATATTCACTGCCTCAAAGTTATTATACTCCGTCTGGATCTCCAGGCCGTCCTCAATGATAAAGCCCATGGTCTTAAATACTTCTTCTATCTGTTTCTGAACAATCGTAATCGGATGAAGCGTTCCCACCTCTTTTAAAGAGGGAATAGAATAGTCATAAACCTCCGCTCCGGAGATCTCTCTCTCGTATTCCTTCTCCTCCAGGGTCTTCTGATACTCCACAATCGCTGTCTCTATCTCGTCCTTCAGAATGTTCACCTGCTGTCCTGCTGTCTTCTTCTCCTCCGCATCCAGATTGCGAAGATTCTTAAGCTCCTCTGTTACAAGACCTTTCTTGCCAAGGAAGGAAACTCTGATCCTCTCCAGTTCGTCCTTCGACTGGGCTGCGTTCAATTCGTCCTGAAACTGCTGTTTGATTTTTACCAGATTCTCTAACATGATTTTTCCTCCTGATCTTTCGATTTTGCTTGTGTAACTGCCTTATTCATGTATCTGATTCCGATACCGGTTTTCGGCGAAACACAAAAAAAGCTCCCGTCCGCAAGGGACGAAAGCATCGTGGTACCACCCAAATTCAAGCCTATTCTAATAGACTCCTCATCAGCGATAACGGATCTGCTCCGGCCTTTCTTTTATTCCGGTGTAAATACTGTACCAAGAAATATCTTAAAGGCAACTCCGGTGCCGAACTTCGCGATACATCTGAACCCTGGATGTGCTCTCAGCCGGTGGCACTTCCTCTCTGTTGGGAAAATATATCCTACTACATTCACCTTCATGGTTATTATCATTTTCTCATATCTTATATGACTATTCCAATAATGTCAAGATGTTCTTTTATTTATATATTTATTAATAAGTTCTATGCGTGCTCTAGCCGGCAATATCCGACATCAATGATAGGTTCATCACCTGAGATGACAACGATCCACATCTGTAGGTAAAAAACCTCCGGGTTGTACGACATATATGTCCATAATTTACTCCGTTCATTGCTTCTACATAGTATATATGATAGAATATGACAATACTAATCCATAGATGAAAGTATTTTGAGCAGGAGGCAATATGAATAAAAAAATGATTTTTTTTGACGTGGATGGGACGATCCTTAGTCATAGAAACTTTCATATATCGGAAAGTACCAGAAACGCAATAAAAACTGCCCAAAGGAACGGACATCTGGCCTTTGTGAATACCGGACGGTCTCTGGCCGAGCTTGACGGAGAAATCACCGGGATCGGCTTTGATGGTTATATCTGCGGCTGCGGTACTTATATCTCTTATCAGAATAGCGTCTTGCTCCACCGTACGATAGACTCTGTGTTGACCAGAACTCTAATCGCAGACTTTGATCGGTATCAGCTAGATGCAGTTCTGGAAGGAACATCTGCCATATATTATGACGCAGGCGTGAAAAATTCCTTCTTTATTAAGGTTCGTGACAGCCAGCTTCATAAACATGGCTTACGTGTCCTGACCTTTGAGGAGCCCGATATCGAATGTGATAAGTTCTGTGTTATTCCCAGAGAAGGCGGCAATCTGCCCGGCTTCTATGAAAAATACAAATCAATATTTGAGTTTATTGATCGGGGCTTCCAATTCTATGAAATCGTCCCCCTCGGTTTCTCGAAGGCTACGGGGATCCGTTTCCTGGAGGAGCACCTTCAAATTCCTCACGAGAATACCTTTGCATTTGGGGACAGCTCCAATGACCTTTCCATGCTGAACTACGTGAAGAACAGTATAGCCATGGGAAATTCCAGTGAGGAGGTTCTTAAAATGGCTTCCTATATCACTGAGGATGTAGACCGGGATGGGGTCGCACAGGCATTAAGCCATTATCAAATTATATAACCGGATCAAGGAAATTCCGGCGTAAGTTTTTGTTCTGCGGACACTTGTTTTTATCAGACACACTTGTATTTGTCTGTCTGATATGATAGAATTAGCGAGGTTACGGGAGACAACTCGTGAAAGGAGCTTACGAATGCAGAAATACGATGTGATAATTATAGGTGCCGGACCCTCCGGTATCTTTTGTGCTTATGAGCTGATAAAAGAAAATAAAGATCTTAAGATCTTGATGGTAGAAAAAGGCAGACCGATTGAGAATCGGAACTGTCCGAAGAGAATCACCAAACAGTGTGTCGGCTGTAAACCCTGTGCCATCACTACGGGCTTCGCCGGTGCCGGTGCGTTTTCTGACGGAAAGCTATCCCTGTCCCCAGATGTAGGAGGAAACCTTCCTGAAATCTTAGGTTATGATAAGGCCCGTGAGCTGATTAAGGAATCTGATGACATCTATCTGAAGTTCGGTGCTGATACAAATGTATACGGTGTGGACAAGGAAGCTGAGATTCGTGAGATCAGAAGAAGAGCCATTAATGCAAACCTTAAGCTGATTGAATGTCCGATTCGTCATCTCGGTACGGAAGAAGGTTATAAAATATATACCAGACTTCAGGAGCATCTACTTGCCTCCGGTGTTGTGATGATGTTTAACACCATGGTACAGGATATCCTGATTGAGGATCAGAAGGCAAGGGGTATTACGACAACAAAGGGTGATACCTTCTACGCTGAGGAGATTGTAGCCGCCATCGGTCGGGAAGGCTCCGACTGGTTCAGCCAGATCTGCCATGCCCATGGGATCGAGACCAAGGTCGGAACCGTGGATATCGGAGTCCGCGTTGAGGTTCGTGATGAGGTCATGGAATTCCTCAATAAGAATCTGTATGAAGCCAAATTGGTTTACTATACTCCAACCTTTGATGATAAGGTACGTACCTTCTGTACGAATCCTTCCGGAGAAGTGGCTACAGAATATTACGAGAACAATCTGGCTGTCGTTAACGGACATGCCTATAAATCAATGGACTATAAGACAAACAATACGAACTTCGCCATTCTGGTATCGAAGAACTTTACGAAGCCCTTTAAGACCCCGATCGAATATGGTAAGCATATTGCTCAGCTGAGCAACATGCTCTGCGGCGGCAGGATTCTAGTCCAGACCTTCGGTGATTTCCAGAGGGGTAGAAGAACCACAGAGGAACGTCTGTGCCGAAATAATCTGATTCCGACCTTAAAGGATGCGGTTCCCGGTGATTTATCCCTGGTCTTCCCTCATCGTATCATGGTAGATATCAAAGAAATGATTCTTGCCCTGGATAAGGTAACACCCGGTATCGCCAGCGACGAGACACTGCTCTATGGAGTTGAGGTGAAATTCTACTCAAATAAGGTAGTGGTAAACAAGGATTTCGAGACCAGCGTTGAGGGCTTGAGGGCAATCGGTGACGGAGCCTCCGTAACCAGAGGCCTGCAGCAGGCATCCGCAAATGGTATCAGTGTCGGCAGAAGTATATTAACTAAGATGCAAACCAAATAAAAA
>JAEZHX010000159.1 GCA_023436765.1 Bacillota bacterium | reverse complement strand
AGCAGAGCAAAGCTTCTGTCGAGTCTGCAGCTACGAAGGACAAGAAAAAGGGTAAGGGGAAGAAGGGAAAGAAGGCCGCTTCCGATAACATAGAGGAAGTTAAGGACGAACCGAAGAGGGCTGTCCCAAGGGAGGAAAACCCGGAGGATACCAAGGCTAAGAAGAAGGAAAAGAAATCAAAGAAGGAAAAGAAGAAAGCAATTGAGCTGATTGATGATTATGAAGAAATCGAGGGTCGGATCAACAAGCTTGGCGCAACTGTCGTATTCACCTTTTTTGGTATCATGGTAGCCCTGCTTCTGATTGGTACAAGCCTGTTCACCTATTCTGTCAGCATCAAAAACGCTAAGACTTACTTTGACCGCCAGAAATATACGGAAGCTTATAATGAAGTATACGGGATGGAGCTTAGGGATGAGGATATTGAGCTGTACGAGAAGATCATGACAATAATGTTTGTAAATAAACAGCTGAATTCTTATAATAATTATTATGCTATGAAGAAATACCCCGAGGCCTTAGATTCCCTTATGAAGGGCTTAAAACGATATGATAAATATATCGAACTGGCAACTATGCTGGGGATAAAGAGTGATCTGGATTATGTAAGAGATCAGATCATGGGTGAGCTGGAGCATGTATATCAGCTTACTGAGAAAGAAACGGAAGAAATCCTCAGCATTAAGAGTCAGAGGGATTACAGTATAGCAGTATATAATGCCGTTATGGAGAATATGAAGTATTAAGCAGTGTGAAAGAGGTATAGAATGATAGCGATTGTGGATTATGATGCGGGAAATCTAAAAAGTGTTGAAAAAGCGCTGGTTCATCTTGGGGAACAGCCTGTGATTACCAGGGACCCGAAGCAGCTTCATATGGCGGATAAAGTAATTCTTCCGGGTGTCGGAGCTTTTGGAGATGCGATGAATAAACTGCACCATTATCAGCTCGTTGAGGTTATCAGGGAGGTCGCCGCCAGTGGGAAACCCCTGTTTGGGATATGTCTGGGGCAGCAGCTGCTATTTGAAGGAAGTGTAGAATCGGAGGGCGTGGAAGGCTTATCCATACTGGAAGGTAAAAACCTACGAATCCCGGATCAAAAGGGCTTAAAAATTCCTCATATGGGCTGGAACTCCTTAACCATCCGCCCCGGAGCTAAATTATATCAGGGGATTACCGACCAATCCTACGTGTATTTTGTCCATTCCTATTATCTGAAAGCAGGGGATGATAGTATCGTGGCCGCAACCACCGAGTATGGTACAGAGATCCATGCCTCCATTGAGAAGGATAACATCTTTGCTTGTCAGTTCCATCCGGAGAAAAGTGGAGAAGTGGGCCTCAAGATCCTGCAGAATTTTATTAATCTATAAGCTTGAGAATTAAGTGAAGGAAGCCGAAGGAAGGTATCTCGTCAGGTTGATGATCAGGATGAGACGATAGGAGAGCGTTATGTATACTAAGAGAATTATCCCCTGCCTGGATGTACTTAACGGAAGGGTAGTAAAGGGAATTAATTTTATTAACTTTAGAGATGCCGGGGATCCCGTTGAAGTAGGGGCAGCTTATGATAAGGCCGGTGCGGATGAGCTGGTATTCCTGGACATCACGGCTTCTTCGGATGCCAGGACGATTAAACTGGACATGGTACGCAGGGTGGCAGAGACGGTATTTATTCCATTTACTGTCGGTGGCGGCATCAGAACGGTGGATGATTTCAAACTGATTCTCCGTGAGGGAGCAGACAAAATCGCGGTGAATACCGCTGCTATCTTGAACCCCAACCTGATCAGTGAGGCGGCTGACAAATTCGGAAGCCAGTGCGTAGTTCTGGCGATTGATGCGAAGCGGAGGGAAGACGGCTCCGGGTGGAACATCTATAAGAACGGCGGACGGGTAGATATGGGTATCGATGCGGTGGAATGGGCCATGAAGGGCTGCGAATTAGGTGCCGGGGAGATACTTCTTACCAGTATGGACTGTGACGGAACGAAGGAAGGCTATGACCTGGAGCTGACCAGAAAGATCTCAGAGAATGTACCTGTACCCGTTATTGCTTCCGGTGGTGCCGGAACGATGGAACACTTCTATGATGCATTTACAGAGGGAAAGGCGGATGCGGTCCTGGCAGCCTCCCTGTTTCACTATAAGGAAATGGAGATCCTGGACCTAAAGAAGTACCTGAAGGACCGGGGTATCAGTGTCAGACTGTAAGCCCGGTTCCCTATTACTGATAAGGAACACGGAAAGAGGTTTAAGGATGGGAGCTATTACAAATGACTGGCTGGACGCAATCGGGAAGGAATTCCACCAGCCGTATTATGCTGAGCTTTATCAATTTATCAAATCCGAGTATCACAATTACATGGTGTACCCCGAGGCTGATCATATCTTTGATGCATTTCACCTTACCCCGTTACAGAAGGTGAAGGTCGTAATCATCGGTCAGGACCCCTATCATAATGAAGGGCAGGCCCACGGTTTGTGTTTCTCGGTGAAGCCTGAGGTTGATATTCCTCCTTCTTTGGTCAATATCTATAAGGAGCTGAAGAGTGATCTGGGCTGCTACATTCCAAATAACGGATACTTGGAGAAGTGGGCTAGACAGGGAGTTCTACTGCTTAACACAGTTCTGACGGTCAGAGCGCACCAGGCCTTCTCTCACCAGGGCAGGGGTTGGGAGCGGTTTACCGATGCAGTCATCAGTGCCGTGAATGAACAGGACCGACCGATTGTATTTATCCTTTGGGGGAAACCGGCACAAGCGAAGAAAAGCATGTTGACAAACGGAAAGCACCTCATTCTGGAAGCACCGCATCCGAGTCCACTATCCTCCTTCCGGGGCTTTTTCGGAAGCAAGCCTTTCAGTAAGACGAATGAATTCTTAAGGAAGAACGGAGTAGAACCGATTGATTGGCAAATTGAAAATATTTAGAAGCAACCGTCTGAAGAATTACTTCCAGACGGTATTTTCTTAAAAGGAGAGCTGAATGAGCATCATAAGACCTGCACGAAAGAATAGGAGAGCCATATGGATTCTCCTGATCATTACCATTGTCATAAGCAGCATTGCATTAATCGGTTATCTGCTGGCAGACAGCTCCGATAAGAAGCTGGCGGGCTATAAGCAGGCTGGGAATGA
Organism: Bacillota bacterium; assembly: GCA_023436765.1. GTDB lineage: Bacteria > Bacillota > Clostridia > Lachnospirales > Lachnospiraceae > Mobilitalea. The sequence goes on along the minus strand of JAEZHX010000159.1, from coordinate 1,733 downwards.
ATATCTGTTGAAGGATAATTACATAGGTGCCAAGGAGGAATTCAGGAAGGCAGTTAAGCTGGATCCTGAGAATCTCGTTTTATACTTCCAGCTTGCAGAAGCCTGTATTGGATTGGAGGATTATGATACGGCGATAGAATATCTGGAGCAGGCAATCACAATTGCAGAAGAAGGACCTTTGGATATTGAGCAATATGAATCACTGTTAATCAAGCTGGAGGAATGTTACCGAATTACCGGAGAGGAGCTTAAGAGGGAGCAGCTCTTACAGCATGGTCTGGAGTTAACTGATTCAGATAGAATTAAGAAGCTGCTATCAGAATAGAAAAAACAAGTCGTAATTTTTTCGACGGATGATTTCCATATATTCAGGAATAATATATTTGAAGCATTGTCTTAGTGATAATGTTTGAATGATATTATCGTGGAGGATTGACATATGGAATCTAATAAGGAGAAACAGGAGAAGGGATTAACGGCAGGAAAGCTTACGATGCTGGCACTGGGTTCGGTAGTCGGAGGATCCTTCTTCCTGGGAACTGCTGTAGCAATTAATGCCGCCGGACCGGCGATTATCCTGTCCTATATCGCAGCGGGAATCCTGGTCTATTTCATCCTGTTTGCACTATCTGAAATGACTGTAGCTAATCCTGATTCCGGTTCCTTCCGGACCTTTACCATCCATGCTTTTGGTCCGGGATCAGGCTTTGTCGTAGGTTGGGTCTATTGGACAGGCATGGTATTAGCCATGTCCAGTGAAGCCACTGCAGTATCCATACTGATCAGAGAATGGTTCCCGAATATCTCAATCCCACTGTTTGGAACTCTGATTATTATTGCGGTAACACTACTTAACCTGTTGGGAGCAGATAAACTCAGCAAGGTAGAGAGTGGGCTTTCCATGGTAAAACTGCTTACTGTTGTCACCTTTATCCTTCTTGGCGGTATGTTGATTCTAGGCCTGATGCCCGGAATAGATGCTGTGGGTGTCGGGGAAATAGCTAGAGAACCCTTCCTTCCCGGTGGGATCGGGGGTTTGGCAGGCAGTATGCTGATTGTGGTTTTTGCATATTCTGGTTTTGAAGTCATCGGATTGGCTGCATCCGAGACTAAGAATCCACATAAGACGATACCCAGGGCAATTACGTACACGGTAATTTCCCTAATCACATTATATATATTGAATGCTTTCGTATTGTTACCATTAATTCCGACCGCGGAACTAAATGAGAATGTAAGTCCAATGGTAGCAGCTTTAAGCAGATGGGGAATGGACTGGGCAGGTTCCCTGATTAACGTGGTATTGGTCTCTGCCGTACTGTCTGCAATGTTAGGTGCTATGTTCGGTATCGGAAGAATGATGCGGTCGTTGGCTGAGGAGGGAGATGCTCCGAGATGGCTTAGAGACAGGACGGATGTTCCTTATCGAGGAATCTTATTCTCCGGTGTCGGCATGCTGGTTGGCTTGTGGTTCGGATTACTGCTTCCCAGAGTTTATTTATTCCTGATCAGCTCCGGAGGATTTGCACTTCTTTTCACCTATGCTTCTATTCTAGCAACTCATATCAAGTTTCGTAAGGAGCATGGCTGCCCACCTAGTGGGAAATGCCAGATGCCTGGTTATCCCTATACCTCCTGGTTTGCTCTGATCAGCCTGATTGCAGTTATCTTCAGTATGCCCTTTATCTCAGGGCAGGGCGCAGGCCTGATTGCAGGGTTGGTCATGGTTGCAG
>JAEZHX010000136.1 GCA_023436765.1 Bacillota bacterium | reverse complement strand
AAACCGGACTTCTGGCGGATCCGTATTTTGAACAAGGCTTTGAAATTGGTGGGATGAGATTCCTTCAGAAGGATATCCGTGAGCTGCAGATGGCAAAGGCTGCTGTCAGGGCAGGGATCGAGATCTTGATCCGCAGATATGGGGTCACCACCAATGCTATCGATAAGGTATATCTGGCTGGAGGGTTTGGCTATAAGCTGGATGTGACAAAAGCAATCCGCATCGGTCTGTTTCCGCCGGAGCTTACGGGAAGGATCGAAGCAGTCGGAAACAGCTCTCTGTCAGGTGCAATCCGTTACCTTACGGATGGAGATGCAGAAACCGGAATGGAACAACTCCTTTCTGCCGCACAGGAAATCCATCTTTCCAATGAGCCGGACTTTTATGAAAGATATATTGGAGCGATGTCCTTCCAGAAATAGATTAGAGAAAATGGGATGATATGGAGTAGCATGAATCAGAGGATTTTTGCTCTGAGTATATGCTTAAGAGATGATAGATATTAGGGATTACAAAAGTGGAAGTTACAAAAAGTAATGGCTACCTGTTATTGAGTAGTCCATCGAATGATATTGGAGGATGATGAGATGAGAATAGGAACGGGATATGATGTTCATAGATTAGTAGAGGATCGGGATCTGATTATAGGTGGGGTTAAAATTCCTTATGAGAAAGGGTTGTTAGGTCATTCCGATGCGGATGTATTGCTCCACGCCATCATGGATGCTTTGCTTGGGGCGGCAGCGTTAGGGGATATCGGTAAGCATTTTCCCGACAATGACGCTGCTTATAAGGGAATCTCCAGCATGGAATTATTGAAGAAGGTAAGGGAGCTGATCGCAGATAAGCTCTATGTGGTCGAGAATATAGATGCGACCATTATTGCACAGAAGCCGAAGCTGGCTCCATATCTGCCCCAGATGGTTTTAGGTATTGCCGGAGCTCTTGGGATAGAAGAGGACAGGGTAAATATTAAAGCTACCACAGAAGAGGGGCTTGGCTTCACCGGTGAAGGCCTTGGGATCGCAGCGAATGCAGTGTGCCTGCTTGAGTCGATGTTGAATTATCAGGTAGATGTGACTCCGAAGCAGTTAAATGGCGGCTGCAGCGGATGTTCCGGCTGCTCCCAGCGATAGACCAATCCGGCAGTTCTGGCAATTACCTGAGAAGCTGGTAGAAAGCAATCCTTGTATGCACTATGACTACATGGTATTCAGTGGAAGTCCGGAAAGGAATTTATGATTCGGGTATTGACAAAATATAGAACAGTGCATACAATGATAAAAACAACTGTAATAAAAGCTGTTGTAAGTATAGGAAAAAGCGATGAACGGAAAAGTAACTCATAGCATAGTATCAGAGATAGAATGTCATCGGCTGAAAGCATTCTTTACGAAGATATGAGTGAAGTGCATCCGGGAGCTGGTCCGGTGAATATTTTAGCCGGGCACGGTAACAGCCGTTATCTGTATGAGATGTTTGCAGATGCATAGCAAGCAAGTAGAGTGGAACCGCGTATCACCGCCTCTATCCTTAGAGGCGGTATTTTTGCGTTTAGGCATAGCGACCGCTCCCACGAGCCTGGGAAATCCGAGGAGTGGATTTCGAATGAGGCCTATTAGATTTATTATCCTCATAGGGGGTGTATTATGGGATTTATAAGATATATCAAAGAAGAAATGCAAATCATAAAAGAGCGGGATCCGGCCATCAAAACGCCGCTGGAGGTTTTTCTCTATCCCAGCTTTAAAGCAATTATCCGGTATCGGATCGCACATAAGCTATATAAGAATCATCATTATTTACTTGCGAGATGGTATTCTCAGAGAACAGCCAGAAAGACCGGAATTGAGATCCATCCGGGAGCTACGATCGGTAAAGGCTTATTCATCGACCATGGTCATGGAGTAGTCATCGGTGAGACAGCGGTGATTGGAGATAATGTCACACTATACCAGGGAGTTACCTTAGGTGGTACCGGCAAGGAACAGGGCAAACGTCATCCAACCGTCGGAAGCAATGTCATGATCAGCGCCGGAGCCAAGGTGTTAGGCTCCTTTACCATCGGGGAGAATTCCAAGATCGGTGCCGGGTCCGTGGTACTGGCAGAGGTGCCGCCAAATTCAACTGTGGTAGGTGTTCCGGGCAGGGTGATAAAGCGGGATAATATCAGAATTCCCAGAGAGGACATGGACCAGATACATCTTCCGGATCCTGTTCAGAATGAAATGGCAGCACTGAAGAAGGAGAATGTTGGTCTTAAGGGTGAATTGGAGAAGCTTAAGGAACGATTTGATGAATTGGAGAAGAGGTTGTCAACAGATTGACCTTCCATCATAAACATAACGGTATAGGAAGCAGTATAATAAACACAATATTTTATAGAGGATAAGTGAACCGGTTTTACTGGTTCAGCTTGCCGAACAAACGAAGTACATTTGCAGGAGGAAGCTTGTTATGAGAATATATAATACTTTAACTCAGAAGAAAGAAGAATTTATACCGATCGAAGAAGGAAAGGTCCGGATGTATGTATGCGGACCGACGGTTTACAATTATATTCATATTGGAAATGCAAGGCCGGTCATCATCTTCGATACAGTCAGAAGGTTTCTCGAGTATAAGGGCTATCAGGTCAACTATGTAACCAACTTTACTGATGTGGATGATAAGATCATCAAGAAGGCCTTGGAGGAAGGTGTTGATTCCAAGGAGGTCTCCGAACGTTACATTGAGGAGTTCCGGAAGGATACGG
>JAEZHX010000067.1 GCA_023436765.1 Bacillota bacterium | reverse complement strand
CGGGAACCTGTCCGTTATCAGAGGGGTGCATATGATGGTATGCATAAATGAGTGGTCGTATTCTATACGGCAATAAGGGTGGTACCGCAGAAGCTTGAAGCTTTTGTCCCTGCTAATTTTAGCAGGGACAGGAGCTTTTTTTGTTACCTTAAAATATGAGCCCACTCTGTCTGTAACGATCACTACGATTACATAGAAAGGAATTTTCACCCATCAGTGAAAAAGTAGGTAGGACTATGATAACACCAAGCTGTAACCAAATCGAGCAGTTAGCCGGAGACTATAGTATGATTCCGATCTGCAGGGAAATCTATGCGGATGTGATAACACCGATTATGCTGCTAAGAAAGCTCTCCCAGAGCAGTAAAAGCTTCTTCCTGCTGGAAAGCATTGAAGGAGGAGAAAAATGGGGCAGATATTCTTTTCTGGGCTATAACCCCATCGTAAGTATTACCTGTAGGAACGGTGACATCCGTATCCGGCAGGAGGGAAAGGAAACGGTACGGACAGGGAAACCCTTGGAAGCCATTAGGGAGCTGTTAAAAGACTATAAGGCTCCAAAGCTGCCCGGCATGCCTCCCTTCACCGGAGGACTCGTCGGATATTTCTCCTATGGAATGATCCGATATGCAGAGCCTGTGCTAAGGCTGGCAGACAGTGACTTTAATGATATGGAGCTGTTACTGTTTGATAAGATGATTGCTTATGATCATCTGAAACAGAAGATCAGTATCGTTGTTAATATGAAGACTGATAAGGTTATGGAGAATTACGGCTTAGCTTTGGCCAGCATCGAGAATATCCTTCACATTATTACAGAACCTGTGAAAACGGAAGCTCTAGGTGATAACTGTCAGCCTGAATTCACTTGTAACACAACGAAGGAAGAATACATGGCTATGGTGGAGAGAGCGAAGGAATATATCGTGAACGGGGATATCTTCCAGGCAGTCATTTCCAGGAGATTTGAGACCGAATACCATAACAGCCTTCTGGAAGCCTACCGTGTACTAAGGACCACGAACCCATCACCTTATATGGTATTCTTCCAGAGTATGGAGCTGCAGCTGATCAGTACCTCACCGGAGACCCTCGTACGACTAAAGGATGGAAAGCTGACGACCTTCCCGATCGCGGGTTCCCGTCCCAGAGGCGAAGACAGGGAGGAGGATGAAGCTTTAGGCAGGGAGCTAATAAATGACGAGAAGGAACTGTCGGAACATAATATGCTGGTGGATCTGGCCAGAAATGACCTGGGCAAGATATCGGAATTTAACTCTGTTCGGGTAACGGATTATATGAGCATCAAACGCTACTCCAAGATCATGCATATTACCTCAGAGGTAGAAGCATACATAAGGCAGGATATGGATGCCCCGGATGCCATCGAAGCGATCCTGCCTGCCGGAACCTTATCCGGCGCACCCAAGATCCGGGCCTGTGAGATCATCGAAGAGCTGGAGAAGGCACCCAGAGGAATCTATGGCGGAGCGATCGGATACATCGATTTCTCAGGGAATATGGACACCTGCATCGCCATCCGTATGGCTGTGAGGAAGAACAACAGGGTATATATACAGGCGGGTAGCGGTATCGTAGCAGACAGTAATCCAGAGAAGGAATATGAGGAGTCCGGTAATAAGGCATATGCAGTCCTGGAAGCAATAAAAAATGCAGGGGAGGTGGAAGAGCTATGATCCTGATCATTGATAATTATGACAGCTTTACCTATAATCTGGTTCAGTTGGCGGGAGGCTTTACTGAAGATATCCGTGTGATCAGAAATGATGAGTTAACGGTGGAAGAGGTACGGAGACTTAGCCCCACCCATATCATCCTGTCCCCAGGGCCCGGATACCCGGGAGATGCGGGGATCTGCGAAGGTATCATTCGGGAATTGAAAGGAGTTTTCCCAATCCTGGGGGTATGCCTCGGACATCAGGCAATCTGTGAAGCGTTCGGAGCGAAGATCACCCTGGCGAAGAGATTGATGCATGGTAAGAAGAGTAATATTCACATCGCTAACGGCAGTCGGGTTTTTCAAGGCTTACCGCCGGTGATTGAAGCAGCCAGATATCATTCCTTGATTGCTTTAAGAAGTTCACTCCCGGATGATCTGCTGGTGATCGCGGAGGATGAGGACGGAGAGGTTATGGCAGTAAAACATAGGTTATATGAGATTTACGGATTACAATTCCATCCGGAGTCCATATTGACACCGAGGGGCGGCCAGATCATGAAGAATTTTCTGGAAATTAATTCTGGTGAGGACACCCATATTCGCGGTAATTCACAAAGCAGAATTCCCCTGCAGAAGGGAGGAGCTGTATGATCCAGCAGGCAATTTATAAATTACTGAACAAGGAGGATCTCACCCTGCCCATGACAAAGTCCGTCATGGAGGAGATTATGGATGGCAATGCCACCAATGCACAGATCGCAGGCTTTATCACCTCCATGAGAATGAAGGGGGAAACCATAGATGAGATTACCGCCTGTGCCATGGTGATGCGGCGTTATGGAAGGAAGCTTGCCCATGCGGGAGATGTGCTGGATATCGTAGGAACCGGAGGGGATGAAGCGGGTACGTTTAATATCTCAACCGTTTCCTCACTAGTTATCTCTGCTGCCGGTATCCCTGTTGCAAAGCACGGGAACCGCAGTGTATCCAGCAAATGCGGGAGTGCGGATGTCTTGGAAGCACTGGGGGTAAAGATTGATATTCCGGTGGAGAAGAGTGAAGCAATTCTAAAAGAAATCGGCTTGTGCTTCCTGTTCGCACCCTATTATCATTCCTCCATGAAATATGCCGCTCCGGTCAGAAAGGAGCTGGGGGTCCGTACGATCTTTAATATTCTGGGGCCACTGGCGAGTCCGGCGGAGGCTAATCTTCAGCTGCTCGGGGTCTATGATGAGAAGCTGGTGGAGCCCATGGCAAGGGTATTGGCAAACCTGGGTGTGAAGCGGGCGATGGTCGTTCATGGTCATGACGGTCTGGATGAAGTATCCTTAAGCACCAGGTCGACAGTGTGTGAGGTAAACGACGGAAGGATCAACAGCTTCTTCCTGGATCCGAAGCAATTCGGGTTTGACTATTGTAACCGGGAGGATCTGACCGGTGGCAATCCGGAGGAGAACGCAGAGATTGCCAGAAGGATCCTAAGCGGAGAGAAGGGCCCAAGAAGGGAGATCGTATTGCTCAATTCAGCCGTTTGCTTGTATATGGCATATAATCAGATCACCTTAAGAGAATGCGTAAAACTGGCAGCTGAGATCATTGACAGCGGGAAAGCGATGGCGCAGCTGGAGGCATTTATCCGGCTGTCGAACAGTTAGACTTTAGTTTCATAATAAGGGATCATGACAAATGAATGCCTGGCCGATTATTT
>JAEZHX010000003.1 GCA_023436765.1 Bacillota bacterium | reverse complement strand
AGCAAAGAGAGGGAATGGTTGGTGTAAGTTCCCGTGAAGATTTTATGGAAGCAGTTTCTGAGCTACGGACCGAACATCTGAGTATTTGATCAGTAGGCTTCGTCGGGTTCTGACCGTTATAACGGAGGCAGTATGGATTCTGGATATGCGATGTGCATATGGAGAAGGAATAAGTACTGAGTGAGTGCAGTTCAGGAATGAGAGATTCCTGCTGAATTTAGGTGGTAACGCGGATGTTAATTCGCCCTAAGCTAACAGTAGTTGGCTTAGGGTTTTTTTATTGCCTTAAAAAATCCTCAAAGACTTAAGGAAGGAAAAGCCCATTGGGCAGAAAACATAGAAATAAACTATAGGAGGAGATAGCCATGAAGATTTTTGAAAAGTCAAAGAAGCTTGATAATGTTTGTTACGATGTAAGAGGACCGGTTGTGGAAGAAGCGGATCGCATGATTGAACAGGGGATCAGTATATTAAAGCTGAATATAGGAAATCCCGCACCCTTTGGATTTGAGGCTCCGACAGAGATCATTCATGATATGATGACGAACCTGAAAAGCTCAGAGGGCTATTCCGATTCCAAGGGAATCTTCTCTGCAAGAAAAGCGATCATGCAGTATTGCCAGCTGAAGGGCTTTCCGAATGTTGGAGTTCAGGATATCTATACCGGTAACGGAGCCAGCGAGCTGATCTCAATGTCCATGCAGGGACTTTTAAATGAAGGAGATGAAATCTTAATTCCGGCACCTGATTATCCGCTTTGGACCGCCGCAGCTACCCTGTCAGGCGGAACAGCAGTGCATTATATCTGTGATGAGCAATCGGAATGGAATCCGGATATTGAAGATATGAGAAAGAAGATCACGACCAAGACCAAGGGAATTGTGGTCATCAATCCGAATAATCCGACCGGTGCACTTTATCCGAAGGAAATACTGGAGAAGATTGTAGAACTGGCGAGAGAGCATGAATTAATCATATTTTCCGATGAGATTTATGACAGATTGGTGATGGATGACCGGAAGCATATCTCCATTGCAGCTCTTGCTCCGGATCTTATGGTTGTAACCTTTAATGGTCTATCCAAATCCCACAGGATTGCAGGCTTTAGAGCCGGTTGGATGTGCTTAAGCGGTGACAAATCTAAGGCGAAGGGCTATATAGAAGGCCTTAATATGCTCTCCTCCATGCGACTCTGTTCCAATGTTCCTTCACAGCAGATTATCCAGACAGCACTCGGCGGTGTTCAAAGTGCAGATGATTTACTGCTGCCCGGCGGAAGAATTTATGAACAACGGGAATATATCACAGAGCGATTGAACAGTATTCCGGGAATTTCCGCTGTGAAGCCGAAGGCTGCCTTCTACATCTTCCCCAAAATCGATACGAAGAGATATAAAATTCTCGATGATGAGAAATTCGTACTGGATTTCCTGAAGGAGCAGCATGTCCTTATGGTACACGGCAAGGGCTTTAATTGGCATCAGCCGGACCATTTCCGGATTGTATATCTACCGAGGGTGGAGGAATTGAAAATTGCCCTGGATAAGTTTGAAAAATTCTTAAGCAGATATAAAGGCACAAGATAAAGGTGCAGTCTACATTAATGACAAAAGCACAAAGGAGTAATAGCATCATGAGTACAAACAGAAAAAACTATACGGGATACATCTATGTTCTGCTGTCTGCTATCTTGTTCAGCTTAGCCGGTATATTGATTAAGAAGCTTACCTGGTCATCCTTTACGATTAATGGAATTAGAAATTTATTCGCACTTATCATCATGGCGACGTACCTTAAGACGATCCGTCATAAGCTTATCATAAACAGTGTTGTACTGTTGGGAGCCTTGATCAATCTTCTGATGAATTTTACCTTTGTACTTGCTACGAAGCTAACCTCTGCAGCTAATGCGATTGTTTTACAGTTTACGGAGCCCATATTTTTAATCCTGTTCCTGATGCTCTTCTGGAGGCATAAACCCGATAAGAAAGCTATCATCACCTGCTTGACAGTAACCACGGGAATTCTGTGTTTTTTCTTTGACAAGATAACTACGGACGGCATGGTCGGAAATATATTTGCAATCATATCAGGAGCACTATATGCTTTGGTGTTTTTAATAAAGAAGATGAAAAATGCTGATTTTGAATCATCAATCCTACTGTCGCAATCGATCAGCTTTTTAATTTTTATGCCCTGGTATTTTAAAGAAACGGATTTTAGAGCCTCTAACTTCCTGTACATCATCATCCTTGGCGTATTTCAAATGGGCTTTGCTTATGTTCTGTTGGCGAAGGGCTTAAATCATGTATCTCCGGTAGCTGCATCACTAACCTCTACCATAGAGCCTGTATTAAACCCAATCTGGGTAGCCGTATTCTATGGTGAATTCATCAGTCCGATTGCAATGGCCGGAGCAGCAATTGTTGTGATATCCTCTACCTTTTATAATCTGTTGAATGCACGAACAGGGCAGGGATAGCTTTGTTTTTGAAAATACTTCTTTCCAATTTTATTAAGATATAGTAAAATATTCTAAAGGATATTTTTACATTCAGATAAAACCTTTGCATAATTATGAGGATCATTAATGAGGTTAACAGACATTGATACAGAGTATAAATTAATCCTCCGGTTTATATATAAGGATAAACGCTACAGCATGATGGTCAGTATCATCACAAAATCCATTCAATGTCTTATTATTCCTGCAATTCTGGATAGAAATCAGGTACTGGATTCGAATCTTATCACAGATGCAGAAATAATCTATACTGTAAAGGACGGTGTGTTTATCTTCAAGGATATTAAGCTTGAGTTATCCACTATTATGGATAAGAGAGTTTATCTTGTGTTCTCTGAGGAGGATATCACCCGACTAAACCGAAGGGAAGCCTATCGGGTATTTATCGGTGAGATTGTAAAAATTACGGTAATCACCAAGAATGGACGCAAAAGGGTGTATGATGGCATATTAAAAGATCTGAGTATCCTAGGTATGGGTATCATTCTGAAGAGTGACATAGAAATCGGATCCTCGGTCAATATTGCCTTTCAATACGAAGGGCTGAATCTTCCGCTGGCCGGTGAGGTAATCAGAAAAGAGAAGATGAACCGTTATCGGGCCTATACCTATGGTTGCCGGTTTAGAGAACCGAACAGCAGCATCTTCCGGGTGATTGTACTAAAACAGTTAAAAAATAAGACTGAGTACAAAACTGAACATAAGATCGAGAATACGGGTGATTAAGCTGTAAGCATAAATTATGTTGAGGCAGTAATGATTCTATGATTGATGGGGCAAACTTATTTCAAAACCGGAGACTTACTATCACTCCCGGGGAAAGGAGAATACTATGATCTGGAAATATGAAGATGGCCGTATTTATTCTATCGACGAAGATGGAAGACTTATGGCAGAGGCAAATTACAGCCGCAGGAATCAGAATGAAGTAGACATAGAGCATGTCTATGTGGATCCAAATCTACGTGGTCAGGGTATTGCCGGACTGACAATGGAGGTTGTGGCAAACTATTTGAGGGAGAATGGATTGAAGGCTACCGCATCCTGTTCATATGCCAATACCTGGCTTCGGAAGAATGAGGATAAGTATTCTGATATTATTGCGAAGGGTATAGATAATCATGCAGCTGCTTGCAGGATTGACGGAAAACATTGAGAAGTGAAAATAAGAAATAAAGGTGGGGGAATATTATGTCTAAAAAAGTAATTAACGCAGCCGCAGCGCCTAAAGCGATTGGGCCTTATTCCCATGCAATTGATACGGGTTTGGGGTTTATTTTTACCTCGGGGCAGATACCGATCGATCCTGCTACCGGAGAACTGGTAGAGGGCGGTATCGAGGCTCAGACGGATAGAGTTTTTCAGAATCTGAAGGCTGTGCTGGAGGAAGCAGGTTCCTCTCTGAATCAGGTGGTAAAGGCCACTGTGTTCCTGCAGGATTTAAAGGATTTTACCTTGATGAACGGGATCTATGGTAAATATCTTGGGACAGATTCTCCTGCTCGTTCCGCGGTACAGGTAGCCGGATTACCCAAAGGAGCTCTGGTTGAGATCGAGGTGATTGCACTCAAGTAATTGCTATATTACAAAACATAGATGAATTGTAGTGAGCCATGGCAGGTTGAAGCTTCCTGTTACATGGCTCTTTTATACTTTTCCCCCTGTATCTGTTGACAATAAATGAAATAGAGTGGTAATTTTGAATAAAATATGTAATTGTATGTAATTAATGTAGACTCGAAATAATGATTGTGATATTATGGAAATATGAACAATCATTATTCTTAAATAACATAGATAGGGTTTTACAGAGGATGAAAGATGAGTAAGGAAGCAGAAGAGAAGCTTATAATTACAAAGAATACGCAAAAGGCCAAGCGTACCGGTTATGTGATTGCATTATTATTATGTTCTGCAGCATATCTTGCTTTAAATAAGCTGATTGTCAAATTGTCCTCCGATAATGTTAATGTTTGGCTCTATTTTGATGATTTCAAAATTTACAAAAGTGCAATCAGTGGGATTATTTCTCAGCTACTAATTTTGGTATCTGTTCTTATTGTACTTAATCCCATGAAGCATAGCTTCCTGATTGTGGTGCTATTAAATGTATTCATGGCAAGTGGTGCCATAGGAAGTATGATAACCAGTCATAATTTGGATGCATTGGCCGGTGTTGCTTCACCGATCAGCGCTATTATCGTTGCCATCATTATTTCGAGGTTTGGAAAAAGCTTAAGGATACAGATCCTTGAGATAACGAGATATAACCAAAGGATGAAGGAAAATGATGAGATGCTTCATCAGCTTGCCTATTATGATTTTCTCACTGGACTTCCAAATCGAAAAATGATCCTGGATCAGATGGAAGTAAAGACATCTCCGGAAGGTTCTGAGGGTAAGGGGTTTACCTATGTACTGATTGATCTGGATAATTTCAAGAAAATCAATGATACGGCCGGGCACAGCGTCGGGGATACTATTCTGAAGCAAATTGCAGATCGTTGGTTGGAGATTACTGATCAAGGAGATATTTTAGGTAGGGTCGGAGGAGATGAGTTCTTACTCTTAATTTCCAGAAACCTGAATAAAGAGGAACTGGAAGCTTATCTTACTACTTTCAAATCAGCACTTTCGAAGGTAATCACAGTAAATCATAAGGATTATGGATTATCTGCCAGCTTTGGCGTAACCAGATATCCGGAGGATGGATTGAATCCGGTCGAACTATTAAAGAATGCAGATATCGCATTATATAAAGCTAAGAATTCCGGTAAAAACAGTATCTTATACTTCAGTAAGGAGATGCAACAGGAGATTACTCAGAAGATTAAGCTGGAAGACGGACTTCAGCGCTCCATTCAAAACCAGGAGCTATATATGGTATTCCAACCATTATACCGATGTGGGACGAATAAACTGAGAGGGTTCGAAGCTCTGGCAAGATGGCGATATCCTGAATTAGGGCTGGTCAGTCCCGCTCAGTTTATACCGATTGCAGAAGAAACCGGCTTCATCATTAATATGGGAAAATGGATCATTAAGTCTGTTCTGACTAAATTCCTGGAGCTTCAGAAAGACTATGAGATCAAAACGATCGTATCCATCAATATTTCGGTTGTTCAGCTGGCAGAACCTGACTTTGTTCCAATGATGCAAGATATCATATTGGAGACCGGCTTCGACAGCCGATACCTGGAGCTGGAAATTACGGAGTCTGTTCTGATTTCCTATCCGGAGAAGATGATCGAGGTAATTAACCAATTAAAAGATATGGGCATACGGATTGCTTTGGATGACTTTGGGACAGGTTATGCCTCTTTGAGTAATTTGCAGCTGCTACCGATCAATATTCTGAAAATAGATAAAAGCTTTATTGATCAGCTGACGGACAAGAAGGACAGGAATCAGATTGTCGGAAATATCATCTCCCTCGCACACCAGCTGGGTATGGAGGTAGTAGCTGAAGGTGTCGAGACTGAGGAACAGCTGGAATATCTGAAAAACCATGATTGTGATTATATACAGGGCTTTCTGCTCTCCGGACCGATTGAAGAGGAACAGATCATTCCCTGCTTTTTGCAGGCACTTCCCACCTGATCAATCCATTAGTAATATTTGTTTAGGATGTGGATCAGGTATGATAATTTGCATGTAAGTATTAACAAAGGGATACTCATCTGAAGTTTATATCGTCAGAATGAATATCCCTTTAAAACAAGTATTATTGTGGAAAAAATGACTGGCTTATATATACTGATAGCGAGCTATCCGGTAATCTCTTCGAGATTACAGACCGGGACTTACAAATTCTGCAGTAACGATTGCTTCAATCTGCTTAGTCCCGGGCTCGATCGGTGTAGCAGCTAATTCTCCACGGGCTGCAATGGGCTGTTGGAAAGGGATGGGTGCAGAGGTGTTTTCCGTAATACTGATCAACAGAGGATCTTCGGAAATCCCAAGGTTTAAGGTAATTGACTTTGCCTTTTGCATTGCATTCATAATAGCAAGATTTAAAGCCTGTTGATAATAGAAATCAGGCTCCGATACCTCAAAAGAGACAAAATCAACCACATTTGCCCCATTCGCTACAGCGCTATCTATGATGGTACCGACCATATCTAATTGATCTGTCCTTATTTCTAAGATATTTCTGACAGAATAACCACGATCGATTCTGGTTCCGTCCTCATATTCATATAGCTTATCTATAAGGTACTGATGAGTCTTAATATCCGTTATTCCCATTTGCTGCAAGCCATCAAGGATTGCCTGGCTGATGGCCGCATTCTGACTCTGCGCCTCGGCAAGATTCTTGCCCTCCGTGCTGACCCCCAGCCTAAGTACAGCCAGATCAGGGATGGTGGTTACCTGTCCCCTTCCAGTCAATGTCATGCATTGATTATGAAACTGATCATAAAAGGTTGCCATAAAGTTACTCCTAAATCATCTCATTGTATTATATGTATGAAAAAGGAGTTCAAGACTGTAATCTTAAATGGATTGAAGCTTAAGGATCCTATCATAAGTGGGCGGATTCAAAGGAAGAGGAAAGCTGGTGCAGGCACAGGCGGCCGTTGCCGCCGCAAAACGAACCAGAGAATCATCATCCATCTGCTTCCATAGACCAAAGACGCAGCCAGCCTTAAAGCTGTCACCCGCGCCCAGGGTACTTACAACTTTGATGGGATAAGGCTTGAAGAATTGTGGTGCGGAACCTTTTCTGCCATACATAATTTCCTTGGCGCCCAGTGTAAAGATAACCAAACCATCCGTATGATCGGTATATTCCCTGAACAACTCCAGGCGATCCCTGCCCTTATAATTAGGTTTCAGAAATTCATTGGACAGGATATTGACTGAGGAATATTGATGGCATTCGCTCTCATAGCTGCAATCAATCGTAACATAAGGGATGCGGTTTTCTCTGCAGATACGGACCACATGGTCCGTCTGATCCATAAACCAGGGATCCAGACCAACGACATCGGAATGAAGGATGGCAGCTTCCTCCGGTTCGTTCCAGCGGTTCAGACCATTCGTATAATAGTCATAAAAGGTCCCGAAGGGAGTCCTGGTATTCTGATCAATCAATACATAATCCTCCAGACCGTCAAAGCTTGTATCCAGACGAAGATGTGAGAGGTCAACGGTCTTGTCCTTATAAAAATCAAGGATCTGAGGATAGGTTCTGTTTCCCATTAAGGTTCCGTCCATTGCAACATGACAGCCGAGGCTGGCAAGTACTGTCGCGCAGGTTCCGGTTTCCCCGCCCGGCAGGATATACTTCTTATCAATTTCTGCATAGGTATCCGGCTCAGGGTATCGGTCCTTTAATAAGAAGCTGTTGGTGATCAGGATCATTCCGTAAAGATATGCATCATACTTTTTCATATGAGTCCTCCTTAAGAATTCGGCTTTGTGAATTCTTTGCACATACTTTTCTCCATTCCGCCTGATAGGTCTACATTATTTTCTCATCATACAGGATGAATATATGCCTGCCAGGTTGATACTAATTATATTACTATTATCTGTATCCTAAGGCAAGAAGTAATATAGCCGGTTTCAATCGGGGAGAGGAATGTGATAAGTTCCGGTTGCCTATCTGAAATGTTTCTGTTAGTATGGAATAAATTGCTTCAAAATGCGATAGAAGGACAAAGGTTTGCTGTTTACTGAACGGGTATCGGCACCATGGAGGATTTATATGAATACATTTTTGTTTGATCTTGATGGGACTCTATTACCGATGGATCAGGAGGCTTTTATGGAGGCTTATTTCCATGCCTTATCCCTGAAGATGTTACCCTACGGACTTGAGCCTAAGAAGCTAATCCAATCAGTTTGGACCGGTACGAAAGCCATGATTGAGAATGATGGTTCCATGACGAATGAACAGCGTTTCTGGAGTACCTTCACCGGCAAGGAGGGAGAAGAGATGCGTAGGCTGGAGCCTGTGTTTGAAGATTTCTATCAGAATGAATTCATTGCAGCTAAGAAGGCTACTGCCCATAATCCTGAGGCACAGAGCTGTATCCGACATTTAAAGGAAAAGGGATACCGTGTGGTTCTGGCTACGAATCCTCTGTTTCCCAGAATCGCTACCCTGAACAGGATGAAATGGGCCGGTCTTAGGGAAGAGGATTTCGAATTAATTACAACCTATGAGAATAGTTCCTATTGTAAACCGAACAGGGAGTATTATCGTTCCATTCTTAAAGAGATCGGTAAGGAACCCTCAGAATGTATCATGGTGGGTAATGATATTCAGGATGATATGTGCGCATCCGAGCTTGGAATGGAAACCTATCTGCTGATGGATTGCATCATCAAAAAGGACGGGGCTGATCTATCCTGCTACCGTAAGGGTGCCTTTCAGGAGCTGGTGGAGTATATCCGAAATCTTCCGGATTTAAATCAATAAAGGATAAAGTGAAGGTAAGGAGACCGGAGATCCGGTTCATTTACTGAAATGAAACGCCTCTTCCGGCATCCAGCTACAGGCTGCTTCGGAACAGGCGTTTTATTTATAACAATGAGGACGGATGGTGCTATATCCTAAGGTGGTGGTTTATTTACCTAAGAGATATGATAAAAATAAGGAAGCAGGGCAATCCAAATCAAATGGGTAAGATTCACCAGTACATAAATAAACAAGGATATGTTAATTCCGATATTTGTTACCTTCATTTGAGAACCATCGGACTGGCAAATTCTACGATAGAGATAGTAAAGCAGGATTGCCGGTAGAATAATTTTTAACAGGATACTGGCAAATGGAGACTGTACCGCATTGACCATAAAAATATTAGCTTCTGAGAAGAAGCCGGTTTGCAGCAGTGCAAGGGTAAAAATAATATCTGTAACATTCAATAGGTATAATAAGATTAGTTTTTTTCTAATGGTAATCAGTTCATAGTTTTTTATAAATGTAATCATCTGGCTCACCTCCTAATGGGAGTATTGCCAGTGTGTGGTAATATATTCCTTTCTTAAAGTATTTTATACGATATCGTTCCGTAATTGAATCTTAGTATATGAACGGAGTTGAAGACGTTCAATTGTTTGATCCGAAACATACTTACTGTCACGGGATTACAGTTCTATTTGAAGTTCGGGTAGACGAAAGAAGGACAAATGGATATAATGAAAGAAACGGACAAAAACGGTTTCTTAAAGTTTGGTAGGAAATGACAAGGCATACGGAAAAAAATAGTGTCAAAAATAAAAGCCAAAAGAGAAGCCAAAAAGAGATGTCTAAAATAGAAGGGGAGGGCTATATGCTGGGAGATAAGCGATTTGCGGTACTGATCGATGCAGATAATGTTTCAGCAAAATATATTAAGTATATTCTTGACGAGATATCAAATTACGGGGTTGCAACCTATAAAAGAATCTATGGGGATTGGACAAGACCGTCATCAGCCTCCTGGAAGGATGTATTACTGGAAAATTCAGTTACACCGGTGCAGCAATATGGCTACACTGTGGGTAAAAATGCCACGGATTCCGCGATGATCATCGATGCGATGGATATTCTGTATTCCGGGAATGTGGAGGGCTTCTGCATAGTCTCCAGTGACAGTGACTTTACGAAGCTTTCTTCCAGGTTAAGGGAGTCAGGAATGCTGGTAGTCGGAATGGGAGAGAAGAAGACGCCCAAGCCGTTTATTGCCTCCTGTAACCAATTTAAATATCTTGATGTATTAGCCGAGACTGAAACAAATAGCCTGGTTCTCGAAAATAGTCATAAGCATAACGAGAATCAAAAGGATAAGAAACAAGGTGCAGCAGGAAAAGATTCCGAGAACGAGTTGGATATGGCAGGGAAGCAGGCGAGGAATACTATTGTATCTGACAATGGGGATGGATTAAAGAATATGACCGAAATCGAGGTCATCAAATCGGCCATCTTAAAAATGATGAACGAGGTGGATGAGGAAGACCAGAGTATGAATATGGGCGAGTTAGGAAGCCGCCTGGTAAAACGTTATCCAGACTTTGATGTCAGAAATTATGGGGATACAAAGCTATCGAAGTTTCTTAAGAAATTCGATTTTCTTGAAATTAATACAAAGGGAAAGGGTGGCAGCTCTATGTGGGTATCCCTAAAAAGCGAACCCATCCTGAAGCCGGTGGAGAAAAAAACAGTAGCACAACCGAAAAAGAAGCGTAACTACAGAAAGAAGAACAACTGACAGAATGAAGCAGCATATAGAACCAGGATCAAAGAACTTAAAGGGCACATTGAGCCTAGAGATAAACGGACTGACTTTTGAACTGGAGCGTAAGCGGATTAAGAACCTATACCTGAAGGTGCTGCCTCCGGAGGGCAGGCTGCATGTCAGTGCACCGGTTCGGATGACAAATGAAGCCATCATTGACTTTCTGCTCTCGAAGCAGGCATGGATCAGAAAGCAGCAGGAAAAGTTACGCAGCTGGCCGGATATAGCTCCAGGTCGGAACCCGGAATACCTTAGCGGCGAAGAGGTGTACCTTTGGGGTAGCTGCTTTCCTCTGGAGGTTCGGTATCAGCAAAAGAATAATCGGGCTTACCGTTCCGGCACCGCTATCCTCCTTCATGTGAAGAAGGGGGAGGGAGATAGTTTAAAAAAGGAACGCTATGGTATCCTTAAGCAGCTGTACCGGGAGGAGCTGGAAGAGAAGCTTCCGGACCTGTTCTCAAAATGGGAAGAGATGATCGGTGTAAAAGCAAAGGAGTGGAATTTGCGTGACATGACTACCAGGTGGGGCTCCTGTAATGTCAAAGAGAAAAAAATATGTTTAAACCTTAAGCTGGCAGGAAAGTCACCGGAATGTCTGGAATATGTAGTCGTTCATGAACTGGTCCATCTTCTTGAGAGCAGTCATAATCATATCTTTAAGTCCTATATGGACCAATTTCTTCCGGAGTGGCGGAATAGAAAGGCAATGCTAAACGGCCGAAGCAGTAGGTAATATATTTGGAGAAATCCCACACAAGAATAAATATAAACAGGAACTTCATGCATGAGAAGTAAAGAAGCAGTGCATGCTATAGGCATCAAGAATGGGAGAGTGATGCCATATTAAGAGAAAGCATGTGTTACCCCCGACGTCGCAGAGGGTTTATCTTCGCACGGATCCTATGATCAATGCGGAGATCAGAAATCAGACAGTACGGAATCTGAAGCTCTACAGGGGTTTAAATAAGGAGGATATCACAGAACGGATCAGGGACCTAAACCTGGAGTGGGATACGGAACGAGTTCTGGAAGCGAATGCTGCTGTACTTCTGTTGGGAAGTTCCCTCCTCGGGATCAAGTTCAGTAGATTCTGGTTTCTGATCACCGGCATAATCGGAGCCTTTATGCTCCAACACGCACTTCAGGGCTGGTGCCCTCCGGTTCCGTTTATCAGACGGTGGGGGATCAGGACAGAAGATGAGATCAATGCCGAGAAAACAGTTCTGAAGATGATCAGAGGAGACTTTAATGAAGAGAATTCTTCCATGGAGGATATTCTGGATATCGCTGAGAAGCAATAATTGAGCAATTAGACCAAGCAAACCAATTAGCTGAAAACGATCAATGAAAGCATATTATTATGCTTTCATTTTACATAAAAATAAAGGAAACTGACAGATGTACAGATTAAGAAAGCTGCTTCATCCTGAAATCTACCAGGGCAAATATAAGAGAAAGAAATATTTTGAAGGCTGGTATTATAAATTAATCGATCAGAGCATGGAGCATGCGATTGCCATCATACCCGGAATTTCCATAGGGGAGAACCGTGAGGATTCACATGCCTTTATTCAGGTACTCTATAATGGCAGACAGGTTCATTATTATCGCTTCAATCGGGAAGAATTTCATAATCATACGAAGAAATTTGCTATCAGGATCGGTGGAAATTATTTTACGGATAACAAATTAGGCCTAAACCTTAATGATGGGATGCTGAAGCTGACCGGGAGCCTAACCTTCAAGGATATTCTACGCCTTCCGAAGTCCCTATATCTGCCCGGAATTATGGGACCCTTCACCTACATTCCTTTTATGGAATGCTATCACGGGATCATAAATATTCATCACAACATCGTCGGAAACCTTAGGCTGGGTGACAAGCGGATTGACTTCACCGGTGGGTACGGGTATATCGAGAAAGATTGGGGCAGATCCTTTCCTAAGACCTGGATTTGGCTGCAGTCCAATCATTTTGGCAGTAAGGATGCCACCATAATGTTTTCCGCTGCAAGGATACCGTGGCTTGGCAGCTCCTTTCCCGGCTTTCTCTCCTTCTTAAGACTTGGAGATAAACTCTATCTGTTTGCTACCTATACCGGAGCCAAGGTGATCCAACTGCATTATGGGAAGGGAACACTTACTGCTGTGATTCAGGATAAAAAGTACCGCCTTGAACTCATCGCAACACAGGCACATGGAGGTGAACTGAAGGCCCCTTTCAGTGGCAGAATGGAAAGAACGATTGTTGAGAGCATCAATTCCAAAGTCAGGATCCGGTTTTTCAGACGCACAGGTGAGTTACTGTTTGAGGGTACCGGAACAAATGCCGGTCTTGAAATTGTACTAAGATAGCTGAATTAAATTAATGATGGGAATGGAATACCTCGGACAGCGGGCCTGCTGGTTCGAGGTTTTTTATGCTGCAATAAATGTTACCCTTCCAAATGCTCCGGGGTAAAATGCTCAAGAAAAATAGATTGACAAAATATTAACAATAAAGTAAAATATGGAACTGAGAAATATCACATTTTTATTCTGATCGGATGGGATGATATGAGGATAAAGGAAGCAAAGGATTGTATCAAGGAGCTGTACCTGAATACTGCAAGCGTTACCGCTTTAATCAGTGAACGGGGCATCGGAAAGACTTCAGCCTATCAACAATGCGCAAAGGAGCTGGGGATCGGATATATCGGACTATATGCAGCAGCCCTTGAGGGACCGGATTTTATGGGCTTGCCGGATAAGGACCGGGAGAAGGGGATCACCAGATATCTGGCGCCACAGTTTCTGCCGACAGAAGCAGCGGTCAGGGAAGGGCTGTATCAGGAGAAGGGATTACTCGTACTGGAGGAAATCAACCGGGTACCATCAGATACGGTATCCGTATTATATCCGTTACTGCTGGAGAAGAAGATTAACGGCCATCAAATTGCTTCCGGATGGAGTATCGGTATCACCATGAATCCGGATACGATGAACTATCTGGTGAATTCCCTGGATGATGCGATGCTGGACCGGTTTATCTCAATTGAAATTACAGCGGATCTGGGAGATTATATTGACTATTCCCTACAGAATCATCCGCACGACGATGTTCTTTCCTTTCTAGAAGCTTGTCCCGAGCTGTTGTTGGTCGTTAAGAAGGCAGCGGAGTCCAATGCTTTGTCAAAATATCCGACCCCCAGGGGGTGGACCAAGGTCCAGGAGCTATTAAACAACTGTAGTTTGGAAACGGGTCTGATGAAAGAACTGATTGCGGGAATTGTCGGACCGCAGGCTGCTGCTTCCTTCTATGGATACTTAAACCACAGGGATCTTAAGATACCTGCCTCGGACCAGCTCCTAGCAGATTACTCTTCTGTCAGGGGGAATATTATGGATTTATTAGGTCATAACCATTTTGACAGGCTGAACTATCTGATCAGAAAATTGGTTCTTTCCTTCGACGGAAGCGAAACTCAGCTCAGAAATCTGGATAGATTCCTAATGGATCTGCCCGAAGAGCTGCAGCTCCTATTCTTTAAGACCTTTTCGCTTAACAGGGAGAAGGAGATGGAATTAATTGCGGGGAAATCGGATTGCTTTGACCGGATCATAGATAAAATGATTGATGTCGTGAATTAGAACAGAGGTGAAGCCATGGATATCCATAAGGTTATCTTAAAGCTGTTAATTGAGCAGCCGCTTTACGGCTATATTGCTTCCGGTATCGCTCCGGTAAAAGATACGAGCATAAAGACCATCCGCATGGTATCCATTCCGGACCGCAAGTTATTCTATCATCCGGACTGGTTTAATTCCCTATCAGAGGAGCAGCAGATCGGAACTGTGCTTCATGAGCTGCTGCATCTGATCCTACTGCACCCTTTCCGCTGTGGAAAGCGTGAAATTCAGGTCTGGTCTGTTGCCTGTGACATAGCGGTCAACGAAATGCTGCCCGGACATTACCTCACCGCAGATGCGGTTACGGCAGAACATATCTCGAATATGCTAAAGAGAAAGCTTGATCCGGGAAAGACTGCGGAATACTATTATGAGAAGCTGTCCGAGGGTGAGGAGCTCTTCAGCTTCTTTGCAATGGAGAGGGAATCCATAGTAATATCGGAGGGCAACCAAAGCCTGCATGCCGATCTCATACATGATGAGTCGGGATCCCAAACCGAGGTGAATGCCCTCAAGCAGGAGATAGCGGATACTCTCGAGGAGGCTGGGGCGAACGGAGAGCTGCCACCCGAGCTACAGAGTATCCCCTGGGAGGTCTACCGAGAATACCGCATGAACTGGAGGATTATATTGAAGAGATTCCTCACCGGTAGAGGCAAAATCGTGGTTC
>JAEZHX010000055.1 GCA_023436765.1 Bacillota bacterium | reverse complement strand
AAATACCATCTAGTATTTGCCCCTAAGTTTAGAAGACAGATAATATATGGAAACATAAAAGCTGATGTGGCTAATATATTGAGTACATTGTGTAAAAGGAAAGGTGTAGAAATAATCGAAGCAGAGTGCTGTAAGGATCACATACACATGCTTGTGAGAATTCCACCAAACATCAGTGTATCAGCATTTATGGGATACTTAAAGGGGAAAAGCTCACTCATGATATTTGATAGACATGCAAATTTGAAGTATAAGTATGGAAATCGGAAATTCTGGTGTAGAGGATATTTTGTAGATACAGTTGGAAAGAATGCAAAGAAAATTGAAGAGTATATCAAAAATCAATTGATGGATGATGTAGCAGAAGATCAACTGACGTTGAAAGAGTATATCGACCCGTTCACGGGTGAGCCAGTAACAAAAGGCAAATAAAAAAACCCTTGTAAGGGTTAGCCGGAGAAAGTGGTGCGGTTGAGGTCTTTACTTTCGAAGGGCCTTTGAGGCCCAAGCCGGCAATAGCCCCTTACAGGGGCAGAGCAAACCACCAGTTCACACTGGTGGTGCTGATTAACTGAAGGAGGCAGAATAGCTTTAAGTTCTGTGAGAAGGGGCGAATGCGAACGCGCCCACGAGGGCCTTCCGTCATCCTATTATAGTAAATGCAACAGCCCCGTACGTGAAGCACTTATGATTTCAATCTTCAAAATTTTTGACCCTTTTATAAGTAATTACCATCAAAATTGGAATAATAGAAAGAGGATTCATCATAATCAGGAGGATTAGGAAATTGCTGACCACAAAGAAAGGAATTCAGTTTTTTATAGATAGTACAGCAGGAATAGCAGTATTGACCATATCAGCCATAATGATATGTGGCATATTATGGTACCTTTTTTACCGCTTTATCTTTTTTAAGAAGAAACAGCTGAAGCTGATGGCAGGGGATGTCCTTAATCCGGAGGAATGGGAAAAACAAATGCTTGCCCTGGCAATAAAACACAGGAATGTTAAGCTGTCAAGATATAATTTTGTGCTGGACGACTATAACCAGACTGCATATAAGAAGCTGAACAGGATCAGGAAGACGATTGCTGGGCTTTCAACGGATATCATTTATTTGATTCCTGCAGCCAGATGGCTGTTTGATAATTTTCAGATCATGTACCGCGAGATTAAAAAGATCAGATCTTCGGGTACCAGCTATGAGGTACTTCCAATTCTTAAAGGGAGGGAAGGCAGGGGTTATCCGAGGATTTATGTTCTGGCTAAGCATATGGTAGCCTTGTCTGGAGGCCATCTGAACAGAGAGAATATCTCTTTGATGGTAAATGCCTACCAGACAGAATGTAAACTGAAGGATAAGGAGCTATGGGTGCTCCCAGAGATGATCGGCTTCTGTCTGCTCGAAAGTATTATTGAAGTATCGGAAGAAATTCTACGAATCATTAAATTGAAATCTAAAGCAGAGAAATTTGTAAAAGATCATCTGGCCGGACAAGCAATGCTGGATATCACTCCATTGCTAAGAGAAACCGATATGGACTGTCGGGATGACTTCTCTTTCCATGCCCATGTGGTCTACCTGCTTAAGAATATGTCAGTTGACCACAGACTTATACAAAAATACCTGGAGTATCATTGTATCGCGAAGGACCTAAAGCCAAGCAGTCTGTATATGGAGGAAGGCAGGATCGAAGCAAGGCATGAGGCCGGAATTCGCGCTCTGATCGTTAGCTTAAGAGAAATCAATGAGTTGGACAGTGAAGAGCTGTTTGAAGAATTCTCTGTATTAGAACAATTGTTGCGAAAGGATCCGGAAGGTTATTATGGATCAATGGATTCCGAGAGCAAGGGTATGTACCGTGAAATTATCGTGAAGCTTGCTCATCGCCATCGAGTAGACGAGGAGAGGGTTGCCCGGGACTGTCTGAACCTGGCGAAGGAAAGCAGGGAGGATCTGAGCCACCCTCATCATGTCGGAACTTATCTGCTGGGCAGGGGCTATCCTGTGCTAAAATGCCGCATACTCGGAAAGAAAACTCCGACAAAGCTGAAGCTTAAGCTGAATGTGAAGGGGTTTCTTTATTTTATGGTATCCTTCCTTGTTCTGATTGGTATTCTGATGGCACTCACCCTACTACTTCGATGGGAGACATTTTTACCGTCATATCAGTATATACTTCTGCTTCTGGCATCCCTGCCGCTCCTTGCCGGAATAGCGATGGAGCTCTCAATTTTTCTGTTTACACGGGGGATATTAGTTAAGAAACTGCCCGCGATGGATTACAGGAAAGCGATTCCGGATCATGCAAGGACCTTTGTGGTTATGCCTGTCATCCTTTCCTCGGGGGAACAGGGAGTGGAATATTTAAACCGTATCGAGAGGCTTTATCTGGCTAATCGCCAGGAAAACTTGTATTATGCCCTGCTGGCAGATTATGAAGATTCCTCGGAGTTGTCTGTTCCGAAGGATAAATTGATTGAAGAGGCACTGCTTAACCGTCTGGAGGAGCTGAACAGAGATTATCCCTCCACGTACAAGCGGTTTTCTTTGTTTACCCGTTATCGTAAGTGGAATGAATCAGAAAACTGTTATATGTGTTGGGAGAGGAAGCGCGGTAAGCTCGAAGAATTTAACAGTCTGTTAAGTGGTGAAAGGAAGGAAAACACAAGCTTTGATACCATCTGTTGCAGCCATGAGCTGCTGGGAACCTTTAAATATGTGATAACCCTGGATGCCGATTCTAATCTAATCTGGGACAATGCTGCAAAGCTGGTCGGGCTGATGGAGCATCCCTTGAACCAACCAGTATTGGATCTGCAGAGAAGGAGGGTGAAGGAGGGGTATGCGATTATCCAGCCCTCCGTTAGGAATCATATTCTTGATAAGAAGGGCAGCCTGTTTACCATGATTTTTGGCGGACAATCCGGCTTGGATCATTACTCTGCGGTCATTTCCGATATTTATCAGGATATATTCAACCAGGGGACTTACATCGGTAAGGGTATCTACCATATTCAGGCATTCCATACCCTGCTGCATGGTACGATACCGGAAAACAGTGTGCTGAGCCACGATCTGTTAGAGAGCTGTTATGCCCGTACGGCCTTCTCCAGCGCCGTTAAGGTCATGGATACCTTTCCGGGGAGTGTTCTTTCGTATGCTAAAAGGGAGCACCGTTGGATTCGGGGAGACTGGCAGCTTTTGCCCTGGCTGTTCTTCAGAAAAACAGCGGATCATAGAAAGGTCTGTGCCTTATCGAAATGGAAAATCGCCGATAATTTAAGAAGGAGCGTAGTTCCCTTAAGTAAAACCCTGCTGATTCTTCTTAATCTGGCATGGTTGCCCGAGCTACCACTCCTCTGGCTGCCACTGGTGTTCTTCACTGATCTGTTCAATATCATGGTTATGCTGATCTCACTGCTGAAACAAAAGCTGTTACGACCTAAGCTTGCCTTTGTATACAGGAGCTTCTTTAAGGAGCTTGGGATTATGCTTGAACGGGCATTTTTGGAGCTGGTACTGACTCCGTACAGAGCTTATATCGCTACGGATGCAGCGCTCAGGACGATGTTCCGCCTGTTTGTCAGCAGGAAGAATCTGCTCCGTTGGAATACCGCGGAAAGTGTGGATGCCTCAATCATTAATACGAAGAAGGGATATTTCCTATCCATGTGGAGCTCCCTGATTCCTACAGCCCTGCTGCTAGGGCTGATGATGGCCGGGGAGCTTTCTATCCTGGAATTCGTCGTCTATGGCAGTGTGGCGCTGCTGTGGAGTACTGCCTTCCTGACGGCCTATTATATCAGTCTTCCCAGGGAGGAAAACAGTCCTGAGGAGTCACCGGAGGATCAGGAGCTCCTTCATCAGACCGCTTTCAGAACCTGGCTCTTCTTCAAAGAATTTTCCACGAAGGAGAGGAACTGGCTCTGTCCGGATAATTTTCAGCAAACCCATAAGACCAGGATCAGTGACAAGACTTCACCAACTAATATCGGACTTCAGCTTCTATCCATCCTGTCAGCAAGGGATTTGGGCTATGAGAGTCTGACCTCTTTTCTTACCCAGGTGGAGAATCTGTTGACGACCATAGGGAAGCTTCCGAAGTATCGAGGACATCTCTATAACTGGTATGGAATTCAATCATTGGAGATTCTTAACCCTGCCTATATCTCGACGGTGGACAGCGGTAATTTTCTTGGGCATATGGTTACCTTGAAGAATGGACTGGCAGAACAGTTGGACCAGCCGTTTCTGAAAAAGAGTAGTATTCAGCTGCTGCACAGTATTCTGAAGCTGAGTAATTATAATGGAATGCTCAAGGAGGACTATACTGATATCGGGAATTTCATTGAGGATATCAGGGATATTTGGGAGGACCTAGAGAGCAGGGGCAGTTTGCCCTGCGAGGAGACCAGATGGTGCAGGAGACTATCTGAAACGATTGAGTGCTTTGTTGAAGAAGCTGCAGCCTTCCAGCTTAAGGGGAGCAGTTTTTCGGATTGTCCGACCCTACGGCAGCTGGCCGGGTCGGAGCATAAGAAAGCGAAAATGCTGATAGAGAAGATCAACGAGTTAATTCTTAAGATTGATGTAATTGTACAGAATGCAGATTTCAGCTTTCTGTACAATGAGAAGCGGATGCTGTTTCATATCGGATATCATGTTGATTCAAACATCCTGGATGCCGGCTGCTACGATCTGATTGCCTCTGAATCCTCCCTGACCAGCTTCCTCTGTATTGCAAGAGGCGACGTACCGCTAAAGCATTGGCATAAATTGGGCAGACCCTTAACGATGGTCAAGGGAATTCCCTGCTTTGTATCCTGGAGCGGAACGATGTTCGAATACCTGATGCCGAATCTGGTAATGAAGGAATATGAGGGCTCTGTATTCTCTGAAACAGCGAAGGCAGCAGTCCTACAGCATATTGAATATGCGAAGCAAATGGGGATTCCGTGGGGAATATCGGAGTCTCAGTATTTCCGGTTTGACCTGTATTCTAACTACCAGTATAAAGCCTTCGGGGTACCAAAGCTAAGGCTTCAGCCGGTCAGAAGGACCTCTCTGGTGGTAGCTCCCTATGCATCTTTACTGGCGCTGGAATATGCCGGTAAGGATTGTCTCTCCAATTTAAGAAGAATGATTGAGATGGGGGTTTACGGAGAGTACGGGTTCTTTGAAGCTGTAGATTTTAACGGACCGGATTCAGGGGAGATGACACCTTACCGGATTGTCAAATCCTTTATGGCACATCATCAGGGCATGAATCTGGTAGCTATTAACAATTATCTGAATCATGGGGTAATGCGAAGAAGGTTCCATTCAGAGCCAATGATTAAAGCTGCCGAGGTCTTATTGGAGGAGAAGCGGCAGTCCCATTTGGTGTCCACTGCTAAGAGAGGCTATACGATTAATTTCAGTAAATTGGAGTTCAATCAAGTGGCTTACGATAACAGGTATGTGGGTACGATTGCTCCTGAAGTTCCGGTGACAGGCTATCTGTCCAATCATAGATATTCCCTGATGATTACCTCTGACGGGGATGGCTTCAGCAGCTATGAGGGCCGGATGATGTACCGCTTCCGGTCAGATCTCCATGCAGATACCGGTCAATATATCTATATCAAGGAGACCGGGAAAGACCGATTCTGGAGCAGCTCCTATCACCCGACCGGAGTCGAGCCTGATGAATATCAGGTGATTTTTACCCATTATGGGATTGAATTTAAGAGAAGAGATGGAGATATCTCTACGCATACTACTGTCAGCCTTTCTCCGGACCATCCAATGGAGATACGCAGGTTGGAGCTTACCAATCACGGGAAGCAGGCGAAACAGCTGGACATCACCAGCTATATGGAGATTGTCAGTGACAGCCAGTTGGCTGAATTAAGCCATCCTGCCTTTAACAAGCTTTTCATAGAAAGTGAGTTCATCGAGGGCCAGGATATCTTTCTGTCCAAAAGAAGGAGCAAAATAACGATAGAGAGACCTTATGTGATGCATATGGTAAGAACAGGAGCGATGTTTCAGAAGCCAGTGGAATATGAGAACGACAGAATGAAATTCATTGGAAGAAATCATACCCTAGAGGCTCCGGAGGCTGTTATTCAGGACAGACCTCTTTCCAACCGTTCGGGCTTTACAAATGAACCAATCATGAGCCTTAAGGTAAGGATTTCTCTGGGAGCAGGTGAAAAGACCCGCCTTTACTTTCTGACGGGGGACTGTGAA
This sequence comes from Bacillota bacterium, assembly GCA_023436765.1. Lineage (GTDB taxonomy): Bacteria > Bacillota > Clostridia > Lachnospirales > Lachnospiraceae > Mobilitalea. Next base: position 12,624 of record JAEZHX010000055.1, on the reverse strand, counting down.
AGCCGTGAAGAAGCAATGAAAATCGGGGAGGAGCTGCACGTTCCTTACCGCATCGAGGATCTATTGGAAAAATACCGGCTGCAAAGTGAGATAGAGTTAAAATACTTGGAGATATCGAAGCAGCAGCTGAATGCTTTCCAGGATATGATTAGTCCTATCTTCTATCCATCCAAATACTTCAGGGGACCGGAGCAAAACATCAGAAGAAATGTGAAGAATCAGAGCTTTTTATGGCGGTTTGGCGTATCCGGGGACAACCCGATTCTACTCTTAACAGTGCACTCCATTGAACAGGAGGGCGTAATCAGAGATGTATTGAAGGCCTATGAATATCTCCGAATAAACCGGGTTACTGCCGATCTGATTATATTAGTAGATGGGAAGCATGGTTATCTTCAGGAGGTGGATGATCTGATCAATGATCTGACAAGTGCACTTAAGATCTATGATTCGGAAAGTGAGAAACCCAGCTTTTATGTTCTGCATACCTATCAGATGACTCCTGCTGAGATTGATCTTCTGTATACTGTAGCCAGAATAGTGTTCAATGAGCGGACAGGTATTTACTTTAAGGATATGAAAGAAAGCATAAAAGAATTGATGGAGGAGTAGACCGTCGGAGGATACGAATATGTCATGTAAGTATGGTAAAGCTTTGGATATAAGAAAAGTTAGGAGGAATTGGCTTGGAGTCAGGAGAAGACCGGAAGACAGAGTTTTTTAACAGCTTTGGCGGCTTTGTAGAGGATGGGCGGGAGTACGAGATCCGGCTAGAGAATGGGAATTATCCGCCTGTACCGTGGATCAATGTGATAGCAAATAACAGTAATTTCGGGTTCCACATATCAGAATCGGGAGCTGGCTTTACCTGGGCTTATAACAGTAGAGAATATAAGCTTACACCCTGGTCCAATGATCCGGTCAGTGATCCGGCGGCAGAAGTGGTCTATATAATTGATGAGATTACCGGTGATATCATGACACCGGTATCCTTAGGAAGAACGGACAGAGGGCCATATCTGGTCAGACACGGTTTTGGCTACTCTACCTTTTCACATGAGGAGAAGGGGGTAGAGCAGGAGCTTAAGGTCTTCACACCGTTAGAGGATCCGGTGAAGCTATGGCAGTTGAAGCTGACCAATCATACGGATAGGGTGAAATATCTGGGACTAACCTATTATGTGGAATGGGTGTTAGGAACCCAAAGGGAGCAAACAAATCCGTATATTATGACCGCCTACAATAATGAGGAGGAATATCTTAGTGCCAGAAATATTTATACCTTTCTTTTTAAAGACAGCCAAGCCTTTTTGTTCTCCAGTGAGATGATTACCGGATACACCGGCGACCGTAAAGAATTTTTAGGACGGAAGGGCTCTATCCGGGAGCCTAGGGGTGTCGGACGTAAGCTATCCTGTAATACAGGTGTGGGCTACGATTCCTGTGGGACAATCCAGGTCTCTGTGGCTATCAAACCGGGTGAAACCAAGGTAGTACTATTTGCATTGGGGATCGGTGAGGATCCTAAGGAGATCAGAAGGCTTAAGGACAAATATAGGGACCCTGCCGTGGCGGAACAGGAGCTTAACCGTGTGAAGGCTTACTGGGAAGAGACACTCGGAAAAGTCAAAGTCAGTACCAAGGATCGGGCGATCGATATTTTGGTGAACGGATGGCTGTTGTACCAGACGATTTCCTGTAGGATCAATGCCAGAGCCGCCTTTTATCAGTGCGGCGGTGCCTATGGTTACCGGGATCAGCTTCAGGATACACTTTCCCTCAATTTCACAGATCCCGGAGCCTTACGAAGACAGATTCTGATAGCCTGCAGCAGGCAGTTTGAGGAGGGCGATGTACAGCATTGGTGGCATCCGCCCACGGGAGTCGGAGTAAGAACCAGAATCACCGATGATTTACTATGGTTACCCTACGCAACAGCAGCGTATATCAAGAATACCGGGGACACCAACATTCTTGGGGAGATGGTTCCTTATATCAAAGGCCCTGTTCTTACGAAGGAGCAGCATGAAATCATGTTCATACCGGAAAACTCCGGGTTAACAGGAACCGTCTATGAGCACTGCAAGAAAACCATACAGATTACCCGGTTAGGAAGCCATGGCCTGCCTCTCATCGGAGGCGGTGACTGGAATGACGGTATGAATGAAGTCGGTATAGAGGGAAAAGGCGAATCGGTGTGGCTGGCTTGGTTTTTCTATCACTTACTTGGTGATTTCATTCCCATCTGTGTAATTGCCGGCGATGATGAGTATGCAGAGCAGCTTAAGAAGTTACGAGAAGATTTATTAAGTAGCATAGAAGAGCACGCTTGGGATGGGGAATGGTATATCAGGGCATTTTATGATGACGGTACGAAGCTGGGTTCGAAGGAATGTGATGAATGTAGGATAGACTCCATCAGTCAATCCTGGGGTGTCATCTCCGGAGGTGCAGATAGGGAAAGAGCATTAACCGCAATGGACTCAGCCTGGAAGTACCTGGTCCTGGAGGAGTATGGTATATCCTTATTATTAACCCCCCCCTTTAACAAAACCATCAAAAATCCGGGATATATCAAAAACTATCTTCCCGGTGTCAGAGAAAACGGTGGACAGTATACCCATGCGGCAGTTTGGTTGGCGATTGCCACAGCGAAGATCGGTAATTTCGATATGGCTTACAAGCTCTTTACGATGCTAAATCCAATCCGTTTGACCATGGAGCGGGGCAAGGCCATCCGGTATGAGAAGGAGCCCTATGTGATGGTTGCGGATATCTCTCCGACGGAGCCCTTCGCCGGTAAGGGAGGTTGGAGCTGGTATACCGGTTCGGCGGGCTGGATGTATCAGGGGCTGGTCCAATGGTTTCTTGGAATCCGAAAGGAAGCGGACGATCTGGTGATTGCTCCGGCCACTCCGACAAGCTTTGGCGAATATACCGTGACTTATCGATTTGGTTCCTCCACTTATGAAATTAATATCGTCAGCAGGAGCAAAGGAGTAACAGATGTGGCAGAACTGACCGTGGATGGGGTAAAGGCTTCTGGTAACAGAGTAAAATTGGTGGATGATGGGAAGCTCCATCGAGTAATTGTATAGGATCATGTAATATTCGGGCTAGTCTCTGTATAAGCATTTTCTGAAGGGGTGAGAAAATGCTGAAACATATGGGGACTAATTCAATTGAAACCCTAAGGCTGCTACTGAGAAAATTCGATGAAAATGATGCCGAAGATATGTATCTTAATTGGGCCAGCGACCCTGAGGCAGTGAAATACCTTCCCTGGGGACCGCACCTGGACCCTTCCGTGACGCAGAAGCGGATCAGGGAATGGATGCCCAGATATGAGTATAAGCATTATTATAATTGGGTGATCTGCCTAAAGAACACCAATACTGCAATCGGTTCGATCAGTGTGGAGATTCAGAATGACACGGAGCCATCCTGCGAGGTTGGGTATTGCCTTGGGAAGGAGTATTGGAGCAGGGGTATCATGACAGAAGCACTTCGAGCAGTCATGCATTATCTGTTCTATGAAATCGGGTATAGTAAGATAACGGCTAGGCATGATGTCTTGAATATTGCCTCGGGCAGAGTCATGCAGAAGTGCGGCATGAAGTTTGACAAGATAATCTACCATGTCAGCAGGCGCAGGGATGGAAGCTATTGTGACTGTGCGGTTTATCATAAGAACATCTGTGAGGATACTTAGGCTCCAGCCTCGGCTGGAGCTGTTTGAGGTAATATTACTGAGTTTTGAATAGGAATGCCATAGTTGAAGAAAGGATTGTCAGCAGGTATCTTTAGTGGTAGAATTGGATGGGACGAGCACATTTTTATATTGTGCTGTACGAGTATAAAGAATTCATAAAGCAGAATTCTTGGGAAGAATGGAGGATTTATGTATGTTAAAAGAATTTAAGAAGTTTGCACTAAAGGGAAATATGATTGACCTGGCAGTCGGTATCATTATCGGCGGAGCCTTTAACGGCATAGTCAATTCTCTGGTACAGGACATCATCATGCCCCTGCTCGGAATATTCACGAAGCGGATTAATTTTAATAACCTGTTCATTTCCCTGGATGGTGAAAAATATGCCAGTTTGGCAGAGGCAGAAGCCGCGGATGCCGCCATTTTAAAATATGGTGCATTTCTGTCGGGGGTATTGAATTTCCTGATCATGGCCTTCGTAGTATTCCTTCTGGTCAGATGGATCAATAAGCTCAAAAAGCCGGAACAGACACTGGCTCCTACAACGAAGAAATGTCCCCACTGCTTCTCGGATATCAACCTACAGGCTACGAAGTGCCCGCAATGTACAGCGGATATCAATTAATCCTGATTAACAGAGGCTGGAAGTGTATAAGATTTTGCATGCAGCAAAATGTACAATATAATACGGAGAGAATCCCATATACTAGGATTATACCGGTATATGGGATATTTTATATGGCGAAGTTAATTCAGCAAATGCATAATAATGCCCCGGAGTGACAATCGTAGTACTATGCGAGGTACTTTCCAAGGCTAAACTGTAACATGTAGTATAAGGCTGATGACCGAATTTACTTGTACTCCATGGTAATTATTGCTATAATAATTAGGACCGGGTGGCCGGATGCGGCATAAAATATACCAAAAGACATGGCTAGGAGAAATGATATGCTGAGAAGATTTTATCCGAAGAGAATAGCAGATTCTTCATATGTAATCAACTATCAAAAATTATATAACGAGGGCTACCGTGGAATAATATTTGATATCGATAATACGCTTGTTGAGCATGGGGCTGATGCTGATCAGAGGGCAATCGACCTGATTGCGAATCTAAAGAAGATCGGGTTTCAGGTATGTTTGATCTCTAACAATAAGGAAGAACGGGTCAGCAGGTTTAACCGAGAGATCAAGGTAAAGTATATACACAATGCTCAGAAACCGGCCAGAAAGAATTTTATCAAGGCTACGAAGATTATGGGAACTACGATTGAAAATACGGTATTTATTGGTGACCAGCTTTTTACGGATGTATGGGGGGCAAACCGTGTCGGCATGATGACTTATTTTGTAAAACCGATCGGACCGAAGGAAGAGATACAGATTGTACTGAAGCGTAAATTGGAGCGTATCGTTCTAAAACAATATAGGAAGGATATCAGACGTGGAAAGATTATGCAGGAATAATATCATCCTGATTGGATTCATGGGATCCGGCAAAACCTCCGTAGGCAGAGCTCTGGCAAAAGGGATGGAGTATCACTTTCTGGATACGGATGTCCTCATCGAGCAGGAGGAGCAGCAAACCATTCCGACTATCTTCGAGAATAAAGGGGAAGCTTATTTCAGGAATAGAGAGACGCAGCTATTATATGATTTATTGATGTCTTTGGAAGCTACCGTTGTTTCTACCGGTGGGGGGATACCCCTCAGAGAGCAGAACAGGGACCTGCTAAGGAAGCTCGGTTTCGTGGTATTCCTAAAGGCTTCTGATGATACCATTATCCGCCGCTTGAGAGATGATACCAGCCGCCCGTTGCTGGTCGGTGAAGCCCTGGAGCATAAGGTGGTACAGCTGCAAAGGGAACGGGAGCCGGTTTATACTGCCGCAGCCCATTCTATTTTGAAGGTGGATGAGTTGTCTCCAATACAGCTTGCCCACAAAATTATCGAAGCATATGAACTATTCCGGACGGAGAATCAGGCAAAAACATAGGACAAGCAAGCAGTGAAGGTGTCAAATGTGATTGGAAGCGTCGATTGAGGGAATGGAAGCATTCCTGAAGAAAAGGGAGGATGAGTATGAGGATATTGGTAATTAATGGACCTAATTTGAACTTTCTCGGAATCCGGGAAAAGGGAATCTACGGAACAGAAGACTATGATTACCTGCTTGGGCTTCTGGAGAATAAGGCGAAGGAACTGGGAATTACAGTAGAGACCTTCCAAAGTAATAGCGAGGGTGAGATCATAGACCGGCTCCAGAAGGCTTATTATGATAAGGTAGATGGAATCATTATCAATCCGGGTGCATATACCCATTATAGCTATGCCATCCGGGATGCACTTTCCAGCTTGACTGTACCTAAGGTTGAAGTACATATCTCAAACATTCATCAGAGAGAGGAATTCAGACATACTTCTGTTACAGCTCCGGTATGTAACGGCCAGATCACCGGGCTGGGTCTGGAGGGCTATCTGTTAGCGGTGGATGCGATCCTGAGTATTAAGGCGAAGCACTGATTACAGTATAATACTATATAGAAAACAAGAAATTGAAAGAAGATGCTACAGCGGTACGACAGAGGTATTTAATTATATGAAACAGGAAGGACAGGAATAACAATGGATAACTATAAGAAAGTACAGGATATTATAAAGAAACTGGACCTGGATGCCATTCTGATCTCAAATGGTAATAACATGCGATACATCAGTGGCTTTGCGGGAGAAACCGGTTATGTATATATCTCCGGCAGCAGGCATGCAGTCATCACAGATTTCAGATATACGATACAGGCAGAGCTGGAAGCGGAGGGCTATGAAGTCATTACGATTGGCGGTAATGGTTATGAAGAGGCAATCAATGACCTTTTACAATCAGATCAGGTGAACAGATTAGGCTTCGAAGCAGAGGATCTGCTGTACTCAAAATATCAGGGCTTAAGGGATAAGCTCCGTGTAGCTGAACTGGTCCCTACAAACGATGAAATCACCCGATTGAGAAGAATCAAGACGCCGAAGGAATTGGAATATATTCGTCGTGCGGAGGAGATCGGTGACAGGGTGTTCTCTGACATGTTGAATTTCATTAAACCCGGTATGACGGAGCTGGAGATAGCCGCCAGAATTGAATATTTACTTAAGCTATATGGAGGGCAGCGAACCAGCTTCTCTGCAATTGTAGCCTCCGGGATCAATTCCTCCATGCCCCATGCGGTACCAACGATGAAGAAGATAGAAAACGGAGATTTCCTAACCATGGATTTTGGGTGTGTCTATGAGGGCTACTGCTCCGATATGACCAGAACCATCGTGATTGGTAAGGCCTCTGAGAAGCAGAAGGAGATCTATTCTCTTGTGCTTGAGGCACAGCTTGCAGCACTGAGTCTGATCAGGGCAGGTCTTAAGGGTAAGGAAGTAGATAAAGTCGCAAGAGACATCATTTATGGTGCAGGTTATGAGGGGTGCTTTGGCCATGGACTTGGACATAGTGTAGGACTGTATATTCATGAGAATCCCAGACTGTCGCAGGCAGAGGAGGAAGTTCTGCAGGTAGGCATGACGGAGACGGTGGAACCCGGTATCTATGTCAAGGGCTTTGGAGGAGTCAGAATCGAGGACCTGGTGGCAGTGACTGAAAACGGATGCGATAACTTTACCCATTCCGAGAAAAAGCTCATAGAGCTGTAAAAAAATTATTGTTGCAAAATATGACAGTTTATTATACACTAGAGTGTAGTCAATTTTAAGGAGGAATTTTTAGTATGGTTTCAGCAGGCGATTTCAGAAACGGATTGACAGTTGAAATAGACAATGGCGTGTACCAGATTATTGAGTTTCAGCATGTAAAACCGGGTAAAGGCGCGGCATTTGTAAGAACAAAATTAAGAAATATCAAGAATGGCGGTGTAATAGAGCGTACCTTCCGCCCTACTGAAAAATATCCGCAGGCTCATATTGAGAGAAGCGATATGCAGTATTTATATTCTGACGGTGACCTTTATCACTTCATGAATGTTGATAACTATGAGCAGATCGCCATGAATCAGGAAGCCATCGGTGATACCCTCAAGTTTGTAAAAGAAAATGAAATGGTTAAGATGCTTTCTCATAATGGACAGGTCTTCGCAATCGAGCCTCCGTTATTCGTAGAACTGGTGATTACTGATACCGAGCCCGGCTTCAAGGGCGATACCGCTCAGGGTGCCACCAAGCCCGCAATCGTTGAGACCGGTGCAACCGTATATGTTCCTCTGTTCGTTGATCAGGGCGACAAGATCAGCATCGATACCAGAACCGGCGAATATATGAAGCGCGTATAATGTGAATTATTTCATAATTCACATTTAGAAGTTTGTACCTGCCGAGGGCCGCAAATGCGGGACTTTATCCTCGGTACAAACTAATTCTAAGGGTTGGTTATGAATGAATTCTATGGAAGAACTGCGATGTTCGTGCAGTGGCACTCACACCTTGTTCTTCATGTTCTATTTAAATTTATATGAATTTATATAGTGCAATTCTCTCAAGAATTGCGCTATATTTTTATGACAGGAGGCGTACATATGAGAGCGAAGCTATCCATGATAACCGCGATGCTGATCTTCGGAAGCATTGGACTTTTTGTTAGGGGTATACCTCTTCCTTCTTCGCAAATTGCCCTTACCAGGGGGATCATAGGAAGTATATTTTTATTATCAGCCAGCTTCCTTATGAAGAATAAGCTATCCCTTTCTGCAATCAGGAAGAATATTATACTGCTGACTGCCTGTGGGGCTGCCATCGGTTTTAACTGGATCTTACTGTTTGAAGCTTATAAATACACTTCAATCGCTAATGCAACCTTGAGCTATTATTTCGCACCGGTAATCGTTGTATTCGTGTCCCCCGTTGTCTTAAAGGAACGGCTGACGAAGAGGAAGATCTACTGTATCCTGGGTGCGATGGCAGGGATGTTTCTGATTGCCGGAAATGGTAATTCAGACGGCTTTCAGATGAGAGAACTGATCGGAATCGGGCTGGGCCTGTCCGCAGCAATACTATATGCCTCCGTCGTATGTATGAATAAATTCATGAAGGGCTTAACCGGATTGGAGACCACGATCGTTCAGATCGCAACGGCTGCCCTGGTTCTCGTTCCCTATGTGCTGCTTCAGGGAAATATCGGACTCGCAAAGCTGAATACGAAGGAATGGGTTCTTCTGGTTATCGTGGGCTTATTGACCACAGGGTTCGCCTATCTTCTGTATTTTACCTCGTTTCAGAAGCTGGATGGACAGACCGTGGCAATCTTCAGCTATATAGATCCGATATCCGCCATAATCATGTCTGCAATCTTTCTGGGGGAGACTCTGAATGCCATTCAGCTGCTCGGCGGAGTGTTAATTCTCGGAGCGGCTTTCTTAAGCGGCAGAGAATCCAGAAAATCGATAAGGGAACAAGCAGAAGTATAATAGACGGACGTTAATCCGTATTATCTCCATTCATGATCTGCTGAATAGATATCAAGCAGAGAAGTCAAAACATAGAACGAAACATATAAATCGAGCCGGAAGGATGACTTCCGGCTTAATTTTAAGCATTCATAATATGATTCGGATTCATAACCTGATTTTGATCATGGATCACGGGTACTAGATAATTAATAAAAGCTCTCTGTATACTCTGTCTATTACTTCTTCCGGCAGCTCTCGATCCTTAAAAATTTCAACTGCTTGCTTTGCCTGTGCCACCAGCATCTCAAGACCGGTGACAGCTTTCATCCCAAGAGATTCTGCTTGAAGAGTAAGCTTCGTCTGAAGGGGGTTAAAGATGGCATCCAGAACAGCCTCACACATTGCAAAGCCGGTCAGATCGAGGGGCGAAGCATTGATGTTCGGATACATTCCGCAGGGAGTCGTATTTATGATGATCTGAGCATCTGCATGGTTTCGGTAACATTCCGAATAGGTTATGGTATCCTCCGTATCATGTCTGCTTACAATCAAAAGCTCTCTCGCACCCAGATCCTTTAATAAGGTCCTGACCGTATGGGAGGTCCCCCCATCTCCGAGAATCAGGCATTTCTTACCCTGAATCTCGATGTTATGATGTTTTAGCATATATCCGAAGCCGTAGTAGTCGGTATTAAATCCGATTAAGCGGCTTTTTTTATTGACAATGGAACCGGCTTTTTGGTTCATCTTGCTGCCCTCAGAGTCCTGCTCCGTCCTGTTAATCACTGTATTGACCGCGCCGATCTTCTCTGCCAGGGGGTGAAGCTCATCCAGATAGGGAAGGACCGCCTGCTTATAGGGAATTGTTACGTTAATTGCTGTAAAGGCCCTGGCTTCCATGAATTTATGAAACTCCTCATTGCTCAGAGGAATTAATTCATATTGATAATCTGCCAGTCTTTCATGAATCAGCTTGGAATAGCTGTGTCCTAATTTTTCTCCGATCAACCCATATCTCATCTTTTCACGTTACCTCACGATCACATTTTTCATTATGCAGTTGAACTTATGATATCTGTTACCGTTACTCATAAAAATAGTTGCATGAATGTTACTGTGCTATGTCCCACTGCTGCCCGGAATAACTTACAAAAAGGATAATATAAACGGCTCAAGATTGCAATTCTTTTCTTTCCACATATTCGGAATATTTTAATACTGAGGGAATATATTGTTTTAAGAGCGGGTGGATAAGCTATCCGGGTGGCCGATTCGAGAAAGGAAGGTGGTTAAATGAATACGAAAGACGAGCTTCTTAAGATCTTTTCATTGAAATTAAGGACAGTCCTAGGTAAGTTACAAATTGATTTTAATAACCTTCAGGAAATACGGCTCCGAATGAATTCCCCCCTCCTGGTAATTTACGATAACAAGGAGTATTTCATAACAGAAGAGGCCAAAATAGTAAATGCCCCTTCCCTGGGTATCCAGATTACCAAGAATGAAATTCGTGAGACCATGGAATACATCAGTAATTACTCCCTTTATGCTTTCGAGGATGAGATCAAACAGGGCTTCATCACGATCAGCGGAGGACACCGCATCGGCCTTGCAGGTAAAATTATCGTGGAGGATGACGGAATCAGGGGGATGAAGCATATTTCTTTCATAAATATCCGTCTTGCTCATCAGGTAAAGGGCTGTGCTGATCCGGTCCTGCCATACTTAGTGAATGAGAAATCAGACGGTATCTACCATACCCTTCTGATCTCACCGCCCCGTTGTGGCAAAACTACCATGCTCAGGGATATTATTAGACAGTTATCCGATGGATCCCAATTATTGAAGGGCATGTCTGTCGGAGTTGTGGACGAGCGATCCGAAATAGGAGCCTGCTACATGGGAATTCCTCAGAATGATCTTGGAATTCGTACGGATATCCTGGATTGCTGCCCCAAGGCAAGGGGGATGATGATGCTGATCCGTTCCATGTCACCTCAGATCATAGCAGTGGATGAGATCGGCTCCAGGCAGGATCTGGAGGCAATCGACCATGTCATCGGCTGCGGCTGCAAGCTGATAGCAACAGTTCACGGCAGTTCAATCGAGGATATCAGGAATAAGCCGATGTTGGGTGAGCTGGTCCAGAAGAAGCTGTTTGAACGTTATGTAATCCTAAGCAATACCACCCGGATCGGGCATCTGGAAGAGATTTATGATGCAGCCTGCAGACGGATCTATACATCGGGCTAAGGACGTCAGAAGTTAAGGAGGACAAACTATATGCTGTTAAAAATAATCGGATGTGCATTGATTATCCTGTCATCCGCAGGAATGGGTTTTTTCTTCAGTAACGAGATGAGATGCAGGATTGATGAACTAAGTGAGCTTCGAAAATTGGTTATGCTGCTGCGTGGTGACATTCGTTATGGGAATACACCGCTTCCGGAGGCAGTGACTGCCCTCGCAAGAAGACATAAGGGAAGCTTTGCAGCCTTCTTCACTCAGGTATCTGCAAGACTGAATGAGCTCTCGGGGCTTACCTTCCAGGAGATCTGGAAGGAGGCGGTGGAGAAGGAGCTGGTGGATACCTCCCTTTCGAAGAGAGACAAGATGCATTTACTTCAATTTGGTGAGAATCTGGGTTATCTGGACAAGGACATGCAGATGAATACGCTGGATCTGTTTCTGTCCCAGCTGGAGGAAGAGACGAAGGAGCTATCCAAATCGGTTAAGGAAAAGTCTTATCTGTATAACAGCCTGGGAATTATGGCAGGTATCTTCATTTCAATCATTATGCTGTAACGAGCTGCTAATTAGCAGGAAAAAAGGATAAAAGTCGGTGGAATACACTGAGATTATATTGCCCGCGCCTGCGGGAGACAGGAGCCCGGTATGGATTTTTATTTGATATTAAGGATTGCACTGGTCGGAATCATTGTATCAGTATCCAATCAGATTCTGAAGCAGGCAGATAAGGGGGAGCTGGCCTTCCTCACAAATCTGGCAGGTTTGATTCTGGTACTGTTCTGGCTGCTGCCTTACATAGAGGATTTATTCAGGACCTTCAAACAATTGTTTAATATATTCTAATAAAGTAAGAAGTGCAAGCTTACGGAGGTGTATATGATCAAGGTAGCTTTAATAGGTGTTGTAGCCGTCATGCTAGCGGTTATATTTAGAAGAAATCATGAGGAATACTCAGTCTATATCAGCATCACGGCATGCGTTGTGATCCTGCTGCTCTATGGAATCGGTAAGCTGGAGGTAATTCTGGATACGATCAATAGGCTTCAGGGTTATATTAAAATAAACAAGTCCTATATCGAGGTTCTGGTGAAAATCATTGGTATAACCTATATTACCGAGTTTGCAGCTTCCCTGTGTAAGGATTCGGGATATCAAGCCATCAGCGAGCAGGTGGAGCTGGTCGGAAAGCTCACGATCCTTGCCATCAGTATGCCAATCCTG
>JAEZHX010000218.1 GCA_023436765.1 Bacillota bacterium | reverse complement strand
ACAGAACAGGTCTTTGGCTTGTTCTCGAATGGAGGGAAAGAGAATGAATGAGGAATTGGGTAGCTTAGACCTGTACTTAAAGGAGCTGTTTATCAATTCAAAATTTGATGAAATGAAGGATATTCTTAAGGATAAACCGGATGAAGCCGTGAAGGAGCTATCCGATTATAATTGGAATATCATAAAAAAATATTATGATATGGAGAACTTCAGTGTTTTATTCCAGCATTATAAATTTGTTGCCTACTCCTGCTATCTGGTAGAATACTCCAACAAGCGGGGGTTAATCGATAATGATGTATTTACCATTATGCTGTCTGTTTATAATGATATCTATGAATCGAACCGGAAGCAGCGCAGCCAGTAAAATTGATCGCGTTACTGTTCACACCCAAGCCAGTAATTTAATTCTGTGATTTCGGCAAATGATTTTCGAAAAGGAGTATATTGCACAACGTAATGCAACTAAGCGGAAGCGTCTCCGACTTCGGAAACATTTGCCGAAATCATATCAAAATCTGACGGGGGGTGTGAACAGTAACATATCACATCTGATTGACAAAATAAGAATAAACTTGTAAAATGTGCTACATAGCACAACAGTCGATAATTGGGAGGTTGGTTCATGAAATTAGTGATTCCTGACGGCTATCAGCCGATATTGGATATTAAAGATACTGAGATCGGAATTAAATACGTAAAGGATTTTTTTGAGAGAGAGCTGGCGAAGCAGCTAAATCTTACCAGAGTATCTGCACCGTTATTTGTTAAACCGGAGACCGGGCTGAATGATAACTTAAATGGTGTAGAACGGCCGGTCAGCTTCGATATTAAGGAGCAGGATGCAGCAGTTGTTGAGATTGTACACTCCCTCGCAAAGTGGAAAAGGCAGGCTTTAAAGCGTTATGGATTTATGCTAGGGGAAGGCCTTTACACGGATATGAATGCGATCCGCCGGGACGAGGAGACAGATAATATCCATTCCATCTACGTTGACCAATGGGACTGGGAAATGGTAATCGAAAAGTGTGACCGCAATATAGATACCTTAAAAAGCATCGTTAACAGAGTATATAAGGCACTGCGTAATACGGAGAAGTATGTTGCTGTCATGTATGATCATGTGAAAGAAATTCTCCCGGATCATATTACCTTTGTAACCTCACAGGAGCTTGAGGATCGTTTCCCTAAGCTTACGCCGAAGGAGAGGGAGTATGAGATAGCAAAGGAAAACGGTGCCGTCTTCATTATGCAGATTGGAGGAGCACTCGCATCAGGAGAAAGGCATGACGGTAGAGCACCGGATTATGATGACTGGAAATTAAACGGAGATATCATCGTATATTATCCTGTCCTGGATATCGCGTTGGAGCTGTCCTCCATGGGTATCCGTGTGGATGAGGATTCCCTGCTGGAGCAGCTTAAGATCAGCAATTGCATGGATCGGGCAGAGCTTCCCTTCCAGAAGGCTTTGATTAACCAAGAGCTTCCATATACCATCGGTGGAGGAATCGGACAGTCCAGAATATGTATGTTTTATCTGCGCAAGGCACATATCGGGGAAGTTCAGTCCTCTGTATGGCCGGCAGAGGTAATAGATACGGCTGAAAAGAAGGGGCTACATCTCCTGTAAGGAGTAAGAACAGATGATTAATTTATATCTCATACGCCATGGCAGACAAAACAGTACACTATGTAATGTGGATGTGGAGCTCTCATCCATTGGTCAAAATCAGGCAGAGCTACTTAGGAATCGTCTGGAGGGTTATCCGATTGATGCATTATATTGCAGTCATCTGATCAGGGCGAAACAGACCGCAGAAATCATCAATCAGGGACTAACGCTTCCGATTACCATTCGAGAGGATTTGCAGGAAATATCCTTCGGTTTGTTGACGGGCATGACAGAACAGTATATTTGGGAGCATTTTCGCGAGTTCAAGGAAGAGCAGTATAAGCTCCTTGATGATATCCCATATCCGGGAGGAGAAAATGGTACCTCCGTATATGAAAGAGCTATGCCCATTATCCAGGAGATTCTTCAGAGTGGTAAGAAAAATATTGTCATTGTGACCCATGGCGGTGTCATTCGGGTTCTTCTGGCTGCACTCTTTGGCAAGACTCAAGCCAAGCGTTTCCTGTTCGGAGTATCCTTAGAGAATACCAGTATCACTCAGCTGGTATATAATCCGGACATTGACCGCTTTTATCTGGAACGTTTTAATGATCATGCTCATCTGGAGAACCATCCGGAGCTTTTGCGTAGAATCTGATCGTGAAAAAGCCCGTAGCAGTTAGAGATATCAACTGTTGCGGGCTATCATTGTGCTATTCTATTTCATCTAAAAAACTGCAGTGTCCGGATGGGGACCGGTGCGGCCCAGGGGTTCCAGGGCTTTTAATGCTTCAATATCCTCTTCCGAGATTTCAAAGTTAAAGATATCGGCATTCTCCCGCATCCTTTCAGCGGTGGAAGCCTTCGGCAGCGGAAGAAAACCATGCTGGATACTCCACCGAAGAAGGAGCTGAGCAACTGTCTTATGATACTTCTTAGCAATTTCAATCAGGAGAGGATGATCCAAATGCCCCTTGATCAGCGGACTCCAGGCCTCTACGATCATTCTGTGGTCCTTACAGTAGGTTACTGCTTCTCTCTGGACGTATTGGGGATGCAGCTCGAGCTGGTCCACCATCGGAGCAATCGTAGCTGATTCTAAGATGGCGTCCATATGATGCTCCAGAAAGTTGCTGACTCCAATCGCTTTAATTTTACCTGCCTGATATAATTCTTCAAAGGCCTTCCAGCTGCCCTCATTCATTTCCTTCCAGTTATTATGATACTGGGCGGGTCTGGGCCAGTGTATCAGATATAGATCCAGATATTCCAGTCCCAGATTATACATAGTAATATCAAATTCCTTCAGGGTATTCTCATAACCATGATCGGTGTTATCCAATTTACTTGTGATGAATAATTCATTTCGTTTCAGTCCGCATCCACGGATGGCCTTACCTACAGCGGCCTCGTTCTGATAGGCATATGCGGTATCGATATGACGGTAACCGCAGTCAATTGCTGTCTTTATAATATCAACAGTATAATCGTCGTTCAGGAGCTTCCATGTACCAAAACCAACACAGGGGATTTTTACACCGTTGGATAAAACGTAACTGTCCTGAATACTATTCATATCAATATCCTCCTTCTGAAAAGCGGATTAATTCCACGTTTATACCTAGTATACCCAATCAATGAAATATAAAGCATTATTTACGAAAGAAAGCTAATATGTTAGAAGGATAAGAAATAGCTATTTTAATTTGCCTAATTCCTCCTCCAGGAAGGATAGCTGTTCCTCCCTGGTCTGTGGAGTCCAGTGGCCATGAAGAGAATAATTAAAATCCAAACCCTTAAGATCGTTATAATACTTATGTAGGAGCTCAGGGTAATATTTGGGTTCTCCGTGATGAAGGTCTTCTGAATCACTATCCCCGATAAAGAGGAATTTCTCCTCAGGCAGATAGAAGATCACACTGTCTTCCGCATGGGAGCCACCTATCCGGAGCATATGGCAGGTAATTCCGCCTAGATCTAGCTTCAAATCTTCCTCGAACACGATATCTGCGGGAACGATGTGAATCTGCTTCCGATCAGGATATTCCTTCTTAATCATATCGGTACAAAAACGAATATCCTCGCCACTTTGAATTCTTGCTTCCATGGCTTCGTCACTGAAGGACCAAGCGGCCATGCTATGTAGCAGGTCATTGGTTTTGCGGCAGGCGATGGAGACAGCCTTAACCGCATGAAGACCATAGGTGTGATCCCAGTGCCAGTGAGTAATACCTACAAAATCAGGCTTCTTCAAGCCTTCCTTCTCCAGCTCCTCCATGAATAGTTTAACATGCTCCTCAGAATTTCCGGCATCAATCATAAGGGAGTACTTATCACCTCGGATATATCCGAGATTGGGCCGGTCTGTTTTCTGATCGTAGGGAAGATAATAAATTCTGTCAGATATTTTGTTCAATTGGTTTGCCCTCCTTTATCGCATTGAATTTCAACCAAAGTGCAACACCGTCGTTGATATTACTGTCTATTACAGCATCCGCCCTCTCCCTCAGCTCCTCCACAGCATTGGCTACAGCAAGCCTATAATCGCTGGCCTCAAAGAGGGACAAATCATTCCGGTTATCTCCGAAGCAGGTGATATGTTTCGCACCCAGATACTCCCGGAGGTAGGTTACTGCATGATACTTTGAAGCGTTCTTACTGAAGATCTCCAGATACCAGATATCAGTAGAATAATTATCCTTATACATCACACTGTTCAGATCCGGCGTGTTCTCCACTACCGAGCTTACTAGCTCCAGGTTCTCCTTTGTGTCCATAACAGTGAAGTAAATCAGAGGCTCCTCCGCAAGAGAAGAGAAGTCCTCTATCCTGGTGAAGGGTTTGTTATATAAACGTACCCGTTCTTCATAAAAATCCCGCAGAGCACGGTTACTTAATTCCTCATAGTAGGTGGACATCACACCCCTCTTCATGGTATAGGCAAAGCCCTTCAGCTTATGGCGGCTGATGATGGACATTAAGAGCGCAGTACTTTCCTTACTGAAGGTTTCCACCTTAAGGTATTCTCCCTTTGCAAGGTCATAGATGCATACCCCGTTCATCAGGATGATGGGCAGTTGAATAGAGACACTCCTTAAGATCGGTCGGACCGAGGCGATGCTTCTGGCTGTTGCGACAGTAAACGGCACACCCTGTCCGATCAGTTCATTCAATATCCGTATGGTTCTTGCGGAAAGTTCAACATTCGGCTGCAGGAGAGTACCATCCAGATCCGAGATATATAAGGTATTCATAGTTGTCCGATCCTTTCTCTGTTCTTCTATTCCAAGGCTCCGCGCCAGCATATGTACCTAAGGCAGATACATGGTCCCCAGCCGAGGTATTATTTGTATTTTGGAAGACTGTTCTCCATTGTTTCATAAGCCTCAATCATACGGTCGGTCCAATCATCAAATTCTGGATCAGGCTTCTGTAGCGTCTGATCGGACAGGATATTCGCAAGCGCTCTTTGAACGCCCTGATCAAATCTTACAGTCGCTTTATAATCGGGGACAATTCTCTTTACCTTGGAATTATCAAAAATTACTGTATGGGCTTTATCTCCGAGAAGACCGCCGACCAATTCGGCATTGGCCTTTGCCAGAGTCTCGGAAGGAATGTGAACGATATGCGGAGTAACCCTTAGGGCGGAGCCGATGATAGCATAGATCTGGTTCCAGGTCAGGCTCTCATCAGAAGTAATCTGGAAGGCTTCCCCGATTGCATGGATATTGCCCATCAGACCGATAAATGCCTTGGCAAAATCCGTATTATGCGTTAAGGTCCAGAGGGAACTGCCATCACCATGAACAATGACCTTCTTACCCTGAAGCATCCGATTCAGAACCGAGTAACTGCCATTTTTCCCATGCACTGCCAGGGGTATCTCATAATCCCCATAGGTGTGACTGGGGCGTACAATTGTGATAGGAAAGCCGTTTTCTCGGTACTCCTTCATCAGATATTCCTCACAGGCAATCTTATTACGGGAGTATTGCCAGAAAGGATTAGATAACGGCGTACTCTCCGTGATGAAGGGACTGGAGAGCGGCTTCTGATAGGCAGAAGCAGAGCTTATGAAGATATACTGCTTTGTCTTACCGGCAAACAGTCTGACATCCCTTTGTAAAGCTTCCACATCGAAGGCAATGAATTCGGCTACCACATCAAATTCGAGATCCTTCAGCTTCTCCTTAACATCAGCTTCCTGATAAATATCTGCTTCGATTACCTTAACTCCTTCCGGCACCCGGTTTTTCCTGTTACCTCGATTAAGCAGATATATATCAAAACCGTAGGCTGGTGCCAGCCTTGTAATTGCGGTACTGATTGTTCCGGTACCACCGATAAATAAAACCTTCATATAATACCTCCATTCTGCAGGGAAATTCTGCTTTTAAACTCAAAGAATTCTGCTTTAAGAATTCTTTTAACATCTACGAATTTGGGCGTCGCACAATACCGGATAAATGCGTAAGGTCAACGGATTGAATGGGTCCTCCTGTGTACGAAATACAGAATTACGGCGATATCTCCGCCGATGAGCAGGAGACTGGCTAGGGCCGACCTAATATTTCCGGCAAGGATACTTCGTATAGCGATGAATAAGCTCAATATTGCCAGAAGATAGAAGGAAAAGAGATAAAGCTTAAGTCCCGACCCCATTTTTTTGCCTGACAGAGAATAAAAAAAATCAAAAACAGAGTAAAGGGATACCAGAGTCGCCAGAATAAGGTTCAGTCTTGTTCCGTTTAAAAGATAAAACGTAATATTAACTGCCATGAAGAGCACCATCAAGACCCATTTACCTGTATTGATCATAAGCTTTTTATCCATAGCCACACTACCTTCCATAATAACATAGATTACGGCTGTTATTACTGATGCTCCTCCCGGAGCAAACCGAAGATATAATAATCAGTAATCACATTGATGATGACTCCCTTGCGGATCAAACCTTCCTTCTGAAACCCTAATTTCTCAGCGATCCGGACTGAACCCGGATTATCGGTAAAGCATCTGATCTGAATTCGGTTTAGCTCCAGATCGGAGAAGGCGAAGTTAACGATTGCCTCTCCGGCTTCTGTGGCAAACCCTTGGCCCCAGTAACGTTTACTGATCCGGTACCCGATATCGGCTTGCTTTTTCAGCTTAAAATCATACAACACGATTTCTCCGATGACCCGGCCGGTTTCCTTCAGCTCCATGAGCCAGCTCAACTCCCGCCCGGCCTTATATTCTTTCATGGTAGCTCTATAATGGTAATCTGTTTGAATCTTTTTCTTTGGTTTGCGTCGTCCGTTTGTGTCGTTTTTCTCGTCATATAGACCCCAGAAACGGTAAACACTGTAATCATTAATAAATTCCAGACTGTCCCGGCCATCATTCACGCTCTCCGTAATCTGACGCAGGATCAGCCTCTCTGTCTCAAGAACAGGTAATGCTTGAAAGCTTGTCTCAAAACTCATGCTATACTCCTTCCATACTTCAAATCAGCTATAGGTGATCTTATCTGACTTTAGTCCTAATTGAAATGATCAAAGAAGATCCGGACACCAATCAATAACAGAAGTAAACCGCCGATCAGTCTGGCGCGGATCCCAAGAAGATTTCCGAATTTCTTACCAATCAATACACCGAAGGCACAACAAAAAAATGTAATAAAAGCGATCAATAGAGATGCGATAAAGATATTCACCTGCAGTGCAGCATAGCTCACACCAACTGCCATTGCATCAATACTTGTAGCAATCCCCTGCAGCACTAAATTTTTCGTTGAAAATAAATTACGATCCGGGCATACGGCTTCCGGATGCTTCTGCTCTTTGATGGCTTCTACAATCATATTGAGGCCTATAGCAGCCAGTAGGAATAAGGCAACATAATGATGATAACAGCAAATAAAATCAGAGAAGGTCTTACCTAAAGCAAAACCAAGCAATGGCATGAGGCCCTGAAAAAGGCCAAAGGTGAAGGCAGTAGCAAGTACATGCTTTTTCGTGATTCTGTTGCCGCAGATTCCATTCGTCACTGCTACAGCAAATGCATCTGCGGATAAACTGAATGCGATCAGAGTGAGGGATATGATGTCCATTGGCAAATCCTTTCCATATAGGTACCGGTCTAAGCTCGCTAAGATATGTGCATTATTATAACAGGATTGCTATATATAATACTATGCGAGCATAGCAGGACATCATTACTGCTATTGTCAGAAGTATGATTTCTTCGCTAAATATAACAAAATTCTAGCATGAAATATTAGGAGAATCAAGAAATTTATGGATTGCTTGCGTAATACACAATTTTCGTATAAAATTAAGTTGGTATAAATAATCGGATCGATAGAGCGATCTATGAAGGAGTTCAAGAATGAACAATTATGTGATTGTCAGCGATGCGACCTTGGATTTGCCTGTTCATATCATTAAGCAATATGATATCAGGGTTATCCCAATGGGAGTGGCTATAGACAATGTGGAGTATTCCCATTTTCCTGACGAAAGAGAACTGTCCATTGAGGAATTTTACAGCAAGATAAAAGCAGGAGCGGTATCCCATACAACACAGATTACCCCATCTGCTTTTACAGAATACTTTACAGAATTGCTAAGGAATGGCTATGATATCCTATATATTGCTTTCTCCTCGGGATTAAGCGGTACCTGTAATTGTGCCGAAATGGTGATCGAAGGTCTTGCAGCAGAGTTCCCCGAACGAAAGATCTATTGCGTGGATTCCTTATGTGCTTCCGTCGGCGAGGGATTATTGGTATTCAATGCTGCATTACAAAAGCAAAAAGGACTTAAGATCGAGGAATTAAGGACATGGGTGGAGGAGAATAAGAGTGCTGCCCGCCACTGGTTTACCGTTAAGGATTTATATTACCTAAAAAGGGGCGGCAGAATTTCCTCAATCGAAGCCATTGTTGGTACAGCACTAAAGATTCGTCCGGTTCTAAGTACGGACGATCAGGGCAAGCTGGTTGTCGTGTCCAAAATCAGAGGTTCAAAAGCCGAACTGGACTATATGATCGGCAAGATGGAAACAGAGGGTGATCGGCTGGAAGAACAGACGGTATTCATCGGTCATGGGGATGATTTCGAACAAGCTCAAACCTTGGAAAAAATGATTCGTAGTAAGACCCTGGTCAAGGATGTGGTAATTACTAAGATCGGCCCGATTATTGGAACCCATACCGGACCCGGGATGCTGGCACTGGTTTATATGGGTAAGAGATGATAAGTTTACCTTATAAAATAGTAACAAGTCTTTGACTTAATCATATCACATCAAGTATAAGGAGGCAGTTATGCGTATTGGAGGAGACATAAAGAAGGAATACCGTAATCCGGAGGAATGGCTTCAGATAGTGAAGGAAATGCGTTATAGCACAGTGATTACCCCGGTCGGCTCGGATACTCCGCCTGAGGTGAGGAAGGAATATAGGGAGCTTGCCATGAGGAATGATATCCTCATCGGAGAGGTGGGAGTATGGAAAAATCCGATCTCTCCTAACCCGGAGGAAGCCAAACAAAATAAGGAATACTGTAAACAACGTCTGGCATTGGCGGAGGAGCTGGGAGCCAACTGCTGTGTCAATATAGCCGGTTCCCGGGGAGAGATCTGGGATGGACCCTATCAGGAGAACTATGATGAGGATGTGTATGCCTTGATCGTTGACACCACAAGAGAAATTATTGATAGTGTACAGCCGGTCAGAACCTTCTATACGTTGGAATGTATGCCCTGGATGCAACCGGACTCCCCGGATTCCTATCTGAAGCTGATTAAGGATATTGACCGTAAGGGCTTTGCGGTGCATCTGGATTTTATTAATATGATCAACAGTCCGGTACGTTTCCTCAAGAGAGAGGAATTCATAGAGGAATGCTTTATGAAGCTCGGCCCTTATATAAAGAGTATCCATGCGAAGGATGTCAGCATGGAGAAAGCATATCCCTGCGTACTTCATGAGGTTATGCCGGGAAAGGGGTCTGTGGATTATCGGAAGATTGTCAGGCTATGCGAGAGGCTGGGTAGGGATACCACGGTATTCGTGGAGCACTTTAAGACCCAGGAGGAATACCTGGAGGCTACCGGTTTCATCAGAAGCATGGCAGAGAGCGAAGGAATCAAGGTTTTATAGTTTAGTTGAGTTACAGGAAGAAGGGCAGAGAATATGATGGAACAGCAGCAGGTGAAGCCTTATAAGAAGGAGGCGGAATATTCCTATACTCTGGGGGCATTTCCGACCTATGAGCTGATTATGGCAAGACCGGAGCAGGTCCGTAAGGTAGTAGTGCATTCCGGTTATACGGATATCCAGAAACTGAACGAGCTATGTTATAAACACAGGATATTGATTGAACAGAATGATAAGCTGATCACGAAGCTCAGCGATAAGGAGAACTGTTACGTAGCAGGTGTATTTAACAAATATGGCTGTGAACTTAGCAGCAACAGACCACATATTGTTTTAGTAAACCCGAGTAACATGGGTAATCTGGGGACAATTCTCCGTACAGCGGTTGGTTTCGGAATATATGATATCGCAATCATCCTTCCGGGAGCTGATCTGTTCCATCCTAAGACAGTGCGCTCCTCCATGGGAGCATTGTTTAAGCTGAATTTCCGTCAGTATTATTCCTTTGCGGAATATAGGCAGCAGTTTGGACGGCATGAGATTTTTACCTTTATGTTAAATGGTGAGAAGACTCTTACACTGGGGGAGTGTCCGAAAGCAGATTTATTTTCCCTTGTTTTCGGAAACGAGGCAACGGGACTCGACGCTTCCTATCAGGAGGTGGGAACCAGCATCTTCATTCCTCAGTCTCCGGAGGTAGATTCCCTGAATCTGACCATTGCAGTTGGGATCGGAGCCTATGTGTTTATGAGTAATTCAAGAAAAAAATACAATAAAGTATAAGCCGCGGATCGCGGAAGAGGGAGGCAGTATGAAGTTAAATTATAAGAGGACTTTCTTTGTAGGACTTGCGTTTATGTCAATCTGTGCTTTCTGGGAAATGTATGACAATGTGGTACCGAAGATGCTGGAGCGTAGCTTCGGGATGAAGGAGACAGCCACCGGTGTCGTGATGGCTCTGGACAACATACTTGCACTCTTTCTGCTGCCTCTGATCGGTGCTTTCTCGGACCGGGTGAATACCAGATTCGGACGAAGGATTCCATTCATCGTTGCCGGTACCGGATTAGCTGCTGTATTTATCATCACCATGCCCATTGCGGAGCAGATCGGAAATCTGTACCTGTTCTTAGTGGCACTGGGTATGGTATTGATCGCAATGGGTCTTTACCGGTCTCCGGCAGTCGCCCTGATGCCCGATATCACTCCGAAGCCCATGCGTAGCAAAGCGAATGCGATCATCAATCTGATGGGAACGCTGGGGGGAGCATACACCCTGGTGGTAATTAAGACTCTATATACGGAGCAGGAGGGCTCCTCCAATATGCCGGTATTCCTGGCAGTGGTTGCCCTTATGGTAGGTGCGGTTGTACTGCTTGTCCTTACGATCAAGGAGAGAAAGCTCTCCTTCTATTACAACCCTGAGGGAAAGGAGCAAACGGAAGCTTCCGCTGAGGTTTCATCTTCAGGAAAGAAGGAACAAAGTGAACCTAAGATGCCAAGGGACGTACGAAGAAGCTTTATCTTCATTATGTCCTCAATATTCCTGTGGTTCTTTGCATATAATGCAGTGAAATCCGCATTCTCCAGATATGCGACCCGTGTCTGGGGTCTGCAGGAAGGGAATTTTGCTGATCCTTTGATGATTGCTCTGATTGCTGCATTGATCAGCTATATTCCCATCGGTATCGTCTCCACGAAGCTGGGCCGTAAAAAGGTGATCCTAGGAGGGATTATTCTGATGTCATTGTCCTATTTCATTGGCTTCCAGATCACCAGTTATTCTTTCTTTGTAAATGTAATCTTTGCCTTCACCGGAATTGGATGGGCGGCAATTAATGTAAATTCTTACCCGATGGTGGTAGAGATGTGTAAGGGAGCCGATACAGGAAGATATACCGGATATTACTATACCTTCTCGATGGCCTCTCAGGCGATCACACCGATTGTATCAGGGTATTTGCTGGAGCATGTATCATATCGTACTTTGTTCCCCTATGCGGTTGTTTTCTCACTGGCCTCACTGGGAACGATGCTGTTCGTTAAGCATGGAGACTCCAAACCGGAGAAGAGAGCTGTATTAGAAAACTTTGATACGGAGGACTAAAGCATATCTACTTTGAAGGAGCATAAGACAGATGTTGGTTAAATTACTTATTATAGCAGCAGTCATCGTAATTATATATTTGCTGGCAATCATGCCGAAGCTTACCCGCAATCCCGGATTAAAGGAGCTAGATGGTTGGCTTTATGCTCACCGTGGGCTTCATAATAATCATTCCGATGCACCGGAGAATTCGCTGAAAGCCTTTCAGCTGGCTGTCCACAATCATTATGGAATAGAATTGGATGTTCAGCTGACGAAGGATAAGGTCCCGGTTATCATTCATGACTATAACCTGAAGCGTGCCTGCGGTGTTGACCGTAAGGTATCTGAGTTCACGTATGAGGAGTTAAAGCAATATCGTTTGTTTCAATCCGAGGAGCAAATACCAACCTTTGAAGAGGTTCTTAGACTGGTGGGAGGGAAGGTACCGCTGATCGTGGAGCTAAAGATTCCCTGGAGCCCCGGCCCCACCTGTGAAGCTGTATCAAAGCTGCTGAATGATTATCAGGGAATATACTGTATTGAATCCTTTAATCCCTTTGGGCTGGCCTGGTATCGCAGACATTATCCCAAGGTGGTCAGGGGACAGTTATCTACTGATTTTATCAGAGAGAAGATGGAGGGAAGCAAATTCCAGTTCTTTTTGTTAAAACACCTGTTGTTTAATTTCTACACAAAACCGGATTTTATTGCCTATCAGCATGTCTATCGGAAGGGGCTGTCCTTTACTCTGTGCAGGAAGCTCTACCGGATCAGGACGGTGGCCTGGACCATCCGGACCGAGGAGGAATATGCAGGAAATAAAACCTATTATGACCTGTTTATCTTCGAGAATTTTCTCCCTTCATCGAAAAAGGATTCCTCTGATACGGAGTGAGAGAACAGTATAAATTGACGAAACAGGGGAAGCCTTTTACATTATGGAAAGGGGCTTATAGTTGTGGTCAAATATCTGTTCTTATGGTTTGCCGCCGGGCTGTGGTGGTTAACGGATCTAGTCCTGAAGCCAAAGCATTTGTCCTGTGATAAGATTTTTCGGATGGAGGCACGTTTGGGTAGATTTAATCGGGAGGCTTATGAGAGGACCGATAAACAGAAATTTACGGTGTTGTCCGATTTCGGATATCTACTTTCCTGCGAGCTTCTGGAGCCGGAGAGAGCCGGAGATAAACTGGCGATTCTGTGTCATGGTTTTTCCCACTCAAAGTATGGAAGTCTGATTTATGCGGAACTGTTTCTGAGACTGGGTTATCGCGTTGTGATCTATGACCACAGAAATCACGGACTAAGCGGGAAAGCATATACCTCTATGGGGTATTTCGAGAAATATGACTTAAAGAAGATTGTGGACTGGTGCTGCAACCGGTTCGGGCCGGAGACGAAGATGATCACCCATGGGGAATCTATGGGAGGGGCAACTGTTATTTTACACTCAGAAATAGACTCCAGGATTCGTTGTGTGATTTCTGACTGTGCTTATTCTGATTTAAAGGAGCTGCTGAAGCATCAGCTAAAGACCTATTATCATTTGCCGAAGCTTCTGATACCATTGGAAAGTCTGATTACGTACCTGCGGGCAGGCTTTTGGTATCGGGATGTCTCCCCGATTAAGGTTGTCAGCCGGATAGATACACCCATTCTATTTATTCATGGGAAGAAGGACTGTTTTGTACCTGCCACTATGGCGAAACAGATGTATGACTGTAAGAAGGATAAGAAGGCACTCTATCTGGTGGCTGGGGCTGCCCATGCACAAAGCTGCCTTAAGAACCGCGCCGGCTATGCGAAAAGGGTAGATGAATTCCTGCAAAAATATAACCCCTGAGGTTTACCGTTTCTTATCCCGTCACACCTATTACGTTCTAAATGCTTCTCTAACGTCTACAGCTGATTTCAGCAGAATAGATGCATATGTAAAGACCCGGCTAAAGTGATAGCCGGGTCTTCTTGTATTACTAATTGTCGTTATTTTTCAGAGAATTCATTTTCATGGCCCGTACCTTAAGGGATAAGCCGAACAGGTTTATGAAGCCTTCTGCATCATGATGATTGTATAACTGGCCGGTTGTAAAGGAAGCAATACTTTCATTATACAGGGAATAAGGTGAAGTGGTTCCCTGTTTTATAATATTTCCTTTGTAAAGCTTGAGCTTTACCTCTCCGGTAACATACTCCTGAGTTACATCAACAAAAGCTTGATATGCCTCTCTTAATGGTGTAAACCATTTACCCTCGTACACAATATCGGCAAAGCGGTTTCCGACCTCTTTCTTGGCAGTGATCGTAGCTCGGTCAAGAATCAGCTCTTCCAGCTGGGTATGGGCTTCCATTAGGATCGTTCCTCCGGGAGTCTCATAAACACCGCGGGATTTCATGCCCACCACGCGGTTCTCTACGATATCGATAATTCCGATACCATGTTTGCCTCCGATCAGGTTTAATTCTTTGATGATATCCGTAGGAGACATTTTTTCACCGTTTAATGCGGTAGGGATACCCTTATCGAAGGAGAGGCTTAAACTTACCCCCTCCTCGGGTGCCTTCTCGGGAGCTACGCCAAGTACCAGCAGATGGTCATAATTCGGTGCATTTGCAGGGTCTTCCAGCTCAAGGCCCTCATGACTGATATGCCAAAGGTTACGGTCGCGGGAATAGCTGTTATCGGAAGAGAAGGGCAGGTGAATACCATGTTTAGCACAATACTCAATCTCCTCTTCACGGGAGGACAGCGTCCAGATTCTCCAGGGTGCGATGATCTTAAGCTCCGGAGCAAGTGCTTTAATCGTAAGCTCGAAGCGTACCTGATCATTACCCTTACCTGTAGCACCATGACAGATAGCGGTAGCTCCTTCCTTCTTGGCAATTTCGACCAGCCTCTTAGCTATGACCGGTCTTGCCATGGAAGTACCGAGAAGATATTTATGTTCATATACTGCTCCGGCTTTCACGCAGGGCAGGACATAGTCAGTCACAAATTCATCCACTACATCTTCTATATATAGCTTGGTTGCGCCGGATAGCTTTGCTCTCTCCTCCAGACCATCCAGCTCATTCCCCTGTCCGACATCGATGCAGACACAGATCACTTCATAGTCATAATTTTCCTTGAGCCAGGGAATGATTGCGGTAGTATCCAAACCACCGGAATAAGCAAGAATAACCTTTTCTTTCATATGAAAACCTCCTTCAGTTTAGGTGCAAATTTTATTGTTTGGTTAAATATACAACAAATTTTATTATTATGCAATAGTGAATAAGAAAAAAGTATAAAAATACAATAGTAAGTATCTTGCGATAAGTTTACATCCTGCCTCTTTACAGTTTTCTTCCATGATTTATAATATAGATGATAGGGTTAATCATTATAGGAAGGCACGGACGATTTTATTACGAAAAGAAATAGGTGATCGTTCTCACATAAACAGCAAAAGTAAATGAAATTCATTAGAAAGGAAGGATTGGAAAGCATGTACAGAATTATTCTCGCATCTGAATCACCCCGCCGCAAGGAAATTATGGAGACTATGGGAATCCCCTTTGACACGGTCCCGGCAAATGTGGAGGAAATCGTAGAGGAAACCGAACCGGCGGAGATGGTCAAAGCGCTGGCCGGTAAGAAAGTGAGGGCTGTAGCCGAAGCTTTGGGAAATGATACAGGAGATCTGATTCTCATCGGAGCGGATACCATGGTATTCTATGGCGGACAGGCCCTGGGTAAGCCCAAAGATAAAGAGGATGCAGTAAGGATGCTTACCATGCTTTCAGATGCTGTCCATGAGGTATTTACCGGAGTACACATTATAATAAGAAAAGACAGCTCTGACAGGAGCCTGAGCTTTGCGGTAGGGACCAAGGTAACGGTCCAGAGGCTTACGATGGAACAGATTGAAGATTATATCGCTACGGGAGAACCGATGGATAAGGCAGGAGCTTATGCAATCCAGGGTAAATTCGGAATCCACGTCAGGGAGATTGCAGGAGATTATTATAATGTGGTAGGCTTTCCGATTGCCCGAATCTATGAGAAGCTTCTGGAAGAAGGAATAAATATAAAAAAACTAAATTAGGTATTGCATAAAATTTAGTTTCAATGTATAATTATAAAAAATTATTCCGGACATATTTCACATGGATGGATATGCAAGAGGATAAGGAGTGATATCTGTGATCAGACTACTGACAATTGATGATTATGATGAAATCTGCCGTTTATGGAAGAACACTCCCGGGTTGGGTCTCAGCGGATTGGATGATTCCAGGGAAGGTATTTTAAGGTTTCTGCTGCGTAATCCGGCCTCAAACTTCGTGGCAATTGAGGATGGACGTATCGTAGGTACCATTTTGAGCGGGCATGATGGCAGGCGGGGACATATTTACCATGCATGTGTGGATACGGAATACAGGCGAAGACGAATCGGAACAGAACTGGTTCAGCAGGTGATCAAGATTATGAAAGAGGAACAAATACACAAGCTGACATTGATGGCCTTGAAGAACAACGATCAGGGAAATGACTTCTGGAGCAGATCGGGTTGGATAAGACGGGATGATTTGAACCTGTATGCCCTTAGCCTGGAGAATGACAACTAACAGCCGAAGCGGTCGGCAGAACGGAGCAGAATATGAAGGAGATTATTGGCGGTGTTACAGCTGCGAAAGGATATAAGGCAGCGGGCATCTACGCGGGAATAAAGAAGAAGAGGAAGGACCTGGCGCTGGTATACTCTACAGTACCGGCAAAGGGAGCAGGAACCTTCACAACCAACGTGGTAAAAGCAGCCCCGGTAAAATGGGATATGAAGG
>JAEZHX010000039.1 GCA_023436765.1 Bacillota bacterium | reverse complement strand
GACAACCCAGACCTATGATAAGAATATTTTAAGTCAGGCAGAACAGGCTTACAATGTGAAATTTGATAAGGAAGCGATAGAGAACTATGGCACCATCGGTGGAACACCCTGGCTCTATAAAGCTCATACGGTTTTTGGACAGGTGTATGACGGCTATGATGTCCTGGATGCCGTTGCCAAGGTTGAGAAGGTGGATGCGGACAATGGGATTCCCGCAGCTCCGGTTGTAATAGAAACAATTAAGGTTTATGAATATGCCGGGAAATAACCGGATGCTGAAGCTATGGGATGCCGTTTGCTACGGCATCCTTTTTCATGCTGCAACATAAATGTACTTACCTGATAAAAAATAATTGACAATAATATGAAAATTAATTATACTCTTAAAAACATACTAATCCAATATGAAATGTAGGCACGATAGATGTTATAATAAAGCATGGAGGAAATTAGCATGGAGATCACTACGTTATGTGTCCACGGAACAGATGATAATACCCATAATACTGGGTCGGTAACCGTGCCGATCTATCAGACGGCTACCTTCGTCCATCCCGGTGTAGGGCAGAGTACCGGCTATGATTATTCCAGGGTACAGAATCCGACCAGGGAACAGCTGGAGAATATCATGGCTAAGCTGGAGGGAGGAGTCGATGCACTGGCTTTCTCCTCCGGTATGGCTGCTTTGACAGCGATGATGGAGCTGTTTCAGATCGGTGATCATATTCTCGCATCCGAGGATCTGTATGGTGGTTCCATCCGGCTGTTTAATAACATCTCAAGGAAGAACGGGATTTCCTTGGAATATCTGAATATGTCCGATATCTCGGAAGCAGAGAAGAGAATCAGAAAAGAGACGAAGGCAATCTTTATTGAGACACCTTCCAATCCAATGATGCAGGTCATCGATATCGCAGCGGTATCCGCACTGGCGAAGAAGCACGGCCTACTTCTGATGGTTGACAACACCTTTCTGACGCCTTATTTCCAAAATCCCTTAATTCTGGGAGCCGATATTGTACTGCATAGCGGTACGAAATATCTATCCGGACACAACGACACTCTGGCAGGCTTCCTGGTGATGGGTTCGAGAGAACTGTCTGAAAAGCTTCGCTATATCTATAAGACGACCGGAGCCTGTCTCGCTCCCTTTGACAGCTGGCTCCTGATCCGGGGAATCAAGACCCTGGCTGTAAGGATGGAACGGCAGCAGGAGAATGCTGTGAGGCTGGCAGAATGGCTGATGGTACAACCTAAGGTGAAGCAGGTGTATTATCCCGGACTGTCATCCCATCCGGATATAGAAATCAGTCGAAGACAGACAAGAGGGTTTGGAGCAATGATTTCCTTTGAGGTGGACTCCGAACAGACAGCGGTGAAGCTGCTGGAGAGGGTGAAGCTCCTTCTATATGCCGAAAGCCTCGGCGGAGTTGAGTCATTGATTACTTATCCCATGCTCCAGACCCATGCGGATATCCCGGTAGCTGAACGGGAGGCGAAAGGAATTAACGGAAGATTATTACGGCTATCGGTCGGTATTGAGGATCTGGAGGATCTTAAGGAGGATCTGGCACGGGCTTTCGGGGAAGAGCCGGGGAGGAAGGAATAGGATGGGAAATAATTTTGAAGAAATCATAGACCGAAGGGGGACCTGGTCCATTAAGCATGATTTTGCTATTGAGAGAGGAAAACCGGGAGATTTGCTGCCTCTCTGGGTAGCAGACATGGATTTTAAAACAGCACCTGCCATAACGGAAGCATTACTTCAGACTGTTAACCACGGAATCTACGGATATTCCGAGACGAAACAGGAGTACTTTGAAGCGGTAGCCAGCTGGTATAGGGACAGATTTGGCTGGGAGTTAAAGCGGGAATGGCTGGTGAAGACACCGGGGGTAGTCTATGCAATCGCTTGTGCAATACGGACATATACCAAAGAAGGGGAAGCAGTAATGATCCAAAAGCCGGTGTATTATCCCTTCTCCGAAACAATCCTCGCAAACCGCCGTCAGCTGGTGAATAATCCTCTCACCTATCGGGACGGAGCTTATCATATAGATTTTGAGGATATGGAGGAGAAAATCGTCCGGAATCACGTTAAGCTTTTCATTTTGTGCAGTCCCCATAATCCTGTCGGAAGAGTATGGACGCAGGAGGAGCTGATCCGTATGGGAGACATCTGCATGAAGCATAAGGTCATCGTTGTATCGGATGAGATCCATTCCGATTTTACCTATCCCGGTTACAAGCATTCTGTGTTCGCTGACCTGAAGGAGGAATACCTGAATAATTCAATTATCTGTACCGCTCCAAGCAAGTCCTTTAACTTGGCAGGGCTGCAGGTTTCTAATATCTTCATTGCTAATCGTGATTTACGACGTAGCTTCCGCGATGAAATTCGGGCTAGCGGCTACAGCCAGCTGAATACCATGGGACTTGTTGCCTGTCGGGCCGCTTATGAACAGGGCGGACCCTGGCTGGAGGAGCTGAGGGCTTATCTGGAAGGCAATCTGGCGTTCGTCCGGGAGTTCCTTAGGGAGCGTATACCACAGGTGAAGCTTGTGGAGCCCCAGGGTACCTATCTCGTATGGCTGGATTGTAAAGCCCTTGGACTTAACGGACAGGAGCTTGAGAAATTGATTGTTGATGAGGCGAAACTCTGGCTGGATGCCGGAACTATGTTCGGAGAAGAGGGGGATGGGTTCCAGAGAATGAATATTGCTTGCCCGAGGGAACTTCTCCAAAGAGCATTCTTGCAGTTGGAAAGAGCTGTGAAAAAACATTTCCCGTTGACAGATAAAGAGTGATGATGTAAACTAGAAGCGTAAAAATAAATATCAAACCTCACTTTTTTTGGTGGGGTAGAGGAGCGGTGTCTATTAGTCCATAGGGGAGCCTGAGAAGCGTTGAAGCTATGGAGAAGGAGATTCCGCCGAAGCTTATAATATACTCAATATTATTTGCTGGGCCTGCAGTGAAGAACTGTAGGACTGTCTCACTAAGCTACCCGGTTTAGTGAGTTGTGCTATCTCAACCAGGGAAAT
>JAEZHX010000047.1 GCA_023436765.1 Bacillota bacterium | reverse complement strand
AACTATATTTGATTACAATGAGGAATTTGGATTAAGAATCGAAAAGGTGGTGAACAACATGAATGAAAAGGAAGAAATATATCTCTTTGTATACGGAACATTAATGAGCAGTTGTAGACAGAATCAATCCTATCTGGATACAGCAACTTTCAAAGGCGAAGCAGTATTAAATGGGTTTTCCTTGTATGATTTTGGCTACTATCCCTGCATCATAGCTGATAAAGAGGGAAAAGTTAAGGGAGAACTTTATTCAGTGCCATTAAATCTGCTTCCAAGTATTGATATTTATGAAGCAGAGGGATCCCTTTATCGGCGAGAGCAGGTTACCATCCAAGGTGTCAATGGCGAAGTAGTTGATGCATATGTATATGTATTTATTAAATCTATAGACAATGCGAAGAAGATACCATTTGATTATCTGCCATGGTATGAAGGAATTGGTGAAAGCATAGATCAGGGGGAGTATGAGGCGGACCATACGGGAAGGCAATAATGTAAGAGACGGACTGGGGGATGATAATTGCTCCCAGTTTCTTTTTAATAACAACTGATTTTGACACACTCAAAATCCACATTAAACAAGGAATTTGTGCTGACACGAACCAAAAATGCCACTTGATGACTGCAATCGTTTCGAGTGGCATTTTGTATACCTCAATGTATCTGTTGGTGAAGGTGTTGACATAATGTGGCAAACAAGAGTAAGATAAAACTGTAGATTATCATGATCGACTTTATCATAAGTATTGATATCATTAAAGTAATCATAAGGAAAGGGGATTTGCGTGAAGCTTCGGTATTAGAAGGGCTTCCGACACTGGTGGAGAAGGATGAAGAATATCAGCAGAAAAAATTGGGCTCTCATTTGGCTTCTGGGTATGGCAGGCCAGCTTTGCTGGAATGTGGAGAATGCATGGTTTAATTCTTTTATATATGATAAAATTGCTCCCAACCCGGCAATCGTATCCTGGATGGTGGGGGTGAGTGCAGTAGCGACTACCTTCGCAACCTTCCTGATTGGAACAATGACAGATCGTAGAGGGAAGAGGAAACCATTCATAGCCTTGGGATATATCTTCTGGGGTATCTTTACCATTGCTTTCGGTGTATCTGAATTTCTTCCCATCAGTTCCATCTTTGCCGCAGGCTGCTTTGTTGTAGGTATGGATGCCATCATGAGCTTCTTCGGCTCAGTGGGCTATGACAGTGCTTTTTGTGCATGGACTACGGACATTTCCAATGAAAGCAATCGGGGGAAAGTAGGCGGAGCCTTTGCAGCCATGCCTGTTCTTGCGACGATCTTTGGTTCCGTGGTGTCCGGTATGATCATAGAAGCCTTAGATTTCTTTGCTTTCTTTGTTATTATCGGTGGAATAGTAACTCTGATCGGTATCTTTACATTATTTACTCTTCAGGATGCGGCTGATTTAAAGGCTAAGAAGGATCCAAGGGGCTTTTGGCATCAGTTTTTTAGCGTGTTTCATTATCGAACAGTCCTGGATAATAAAGAATTGTTCTGGGTATTTGTCATCATGATGGTTTATTTTATTGGGTTTAATGTCTATTTTCCTTATATAACGATTTATTTTGTTAACTATCTGGGGATGGACTACTCATTGACCGGAATAGTACAGGGCTTAAGTTTATTGGCGGCTGTTGCATTGACCATTCCTGCTTCAAGCATGATCGACAAGGGAAAGAATACGAAAGTCTTAAGTCTGGCATTACTGATTAATGTAGCGGGTCTCATCATAGTAGGGATCAGTAACACGATTTTTACTCTGGGAATCGGTATGCTGCTGACAGGTATCGGCTATGTTATCCTATTACAGACACTGACTGCCTGGTATAAGAATCTGTATCCCGAGGAGCAGAGAGGTCAGTTCGAGGGGATAAAGCAACTGTTCTATGTCTGTATACCCATGATCATCGGGCCTGCTATATCTAATTACATAATCAATCATTTCGGAGTAGAGGGGATCGTGAATGAGAAAGCAGGAATGATACCGAATGAGATACTAATGTTCGTATCAGCCGGACTCACCTTACTTACCTATCTGCCGCTCATACCGGCGGGCCGATATTTTAAGAGAAGAAAGGGTTAGATCATATATTTTTGAGGGTAGCAATTGCCTATAATATAAATGTAGAAAGAGGGGTATCATGATGCAGAAGCAGTTTTTACAAGCGGGTCCGGTGTTGGATGAGAAGGGTTCA
Organism: Bacillota bacterium; assembly: GCA_023436765.1. Classification (GTDB taxonomy): domain Bacteria; phylum Bacillota; class Clostridia; order Lachnospirales; family Lachnospiraceae; genus Mobilitalea. Next base: position 14,122 of record JAEZHX010000047.1, on the reverse strand, counting down.
CCTTATCCCGGGTATTCAACGAAAAGTATTCTTACCTATCGAAGAAAAGACATCAAGGCATCGCAGTTTCGAATTAAGGAATGGGATTTTTACCAGGTAACAGACAAGAATATGTGCCTGCAATTCACCATTGGACATTCCTCCTATGCAGGTCAGGTAGGTATTATGCTGTTTGACTTTGTGAAGGGAGTAAAGCTGGCTGAGAAAGGAACCTTTCTGGTCCTTCCCTTTCATTCCTTACATTTACCTGAGGATGCGGAACAAGATCATGTGATAGAATATCGGAAAAAAGCCGGGGAGATGCGGATTGAAGTGAAGCAAAAGACAAGACGGATCTACTTTCGGTGGGAGGATTTTGAGGCAGATATTCTGCTCACCAGGCAGAATGAGAATTCTCTCGTCATCAATATACCCTTTGATGAATCCCCTAAGGCATTTTATTATAACCATAAAATAAACTGCATGATTGCAGAGGGTAAGGTCAGGTACGGCGACAGGGAATATGACTTCTCACCAAAGGATTCCTTTGGTATTTTGGATTGGGGCAGGGGTGTCTGGCCCTTCCATAATGAATGGTATTGGAGCAACGGTACGGGTTACATAGGGGATAAAGTATTTGGCTTTAATTTGGGTTGTGGCTTTGGAAACACAAGTCATGCTACTGAAAACATTCTCTTCTACGGGGACTCGGTTCATAAACTGGGAGAGGTAACCTTTGAATTGGGATCTGAATATATAAAGCCCTGGCATATCTATGACAAAGAGGGAAGACTGGATTTGACCCTGACACCAACCTATGATCGAACTACTCGTACGAAGCTCTTATGGGTGAATAATTGTTGTCATCAAATGTTTGGTGAATTTACCGGTAAGGCAGTACTGGAGGATGGAACAGAATTAAAGATTGAAAAGCTCTTCTCCTTTGCTGAGCATGCAATTAATAATTGGTAGTCATATATCATGGTTTGGAGGATAAACGTATGGTGAAGATAACTTTTATGGGGGCTGGAAGCACGGTGTTCGCAAGAAATGTTCTTGGTGATTGCATGTGTACCCCCAGTTTACGGGATGCAGAGATAGCCTTATATGATATAGATCCGATCAGGCTATCTGAATCAGATATTATTCTGAAAGCCATCAACAAAAATATTAATTCTAATCGAGCAGTTATTAAGACTTATCTTGGGGTAGAAAACAGAAAAGAAGCCTTACGGGGAGCTAATTTTGTTGTAAATGCCATACAGGTTGGCTTCTATGATCCATGTACGATTACGGATTTTGAGATACCAAAGAAATATGGTCTCAGACAAACCATTGGTGATACCCTTGGTATTGGCGGTATTATGAGAGGGCTTAGGACAATTCCGGTTTTAAGAGATTTTGCCCGGGACATGGAGGAGGTTTGTCCAGACGCTTTATTTCTAAATTACACGAACCCCATGTCCATCCTTACCGGATATATGCTACGATATACGAAGGTGAAGACCATTGGATTGTGTCATAGTGTGCAGGTTTGTTCTGAGAGTTTGTTGCGTAATCTAGGTATGGAGGATAAGCTTGAAGGCAGAAGTGATCTGATTGCAGGGATTAATCACATGGCATGGTTATTGAAGATAAATGATAAAGCTGGGAAGGATCTATATCCTGAGATTAAAATTCGTGCTGAACAGAAGAACAATTCAGAAAAGCATGATGATATGGTTCGATTTGAATACATAAAGCGTCTAGGTTATTACTGCACAGAATCAAGTGAGCATAATGCAGAATATAATCCTCATTTCATAAAAGCAAAATATCCTGAATTTATTGATCGATATCATATTCCTCTAGATGAATACCCAAGAAGGTGTATCCATCAGATCAAAGGCTGGGAAGACGAGAAAAATAGCATCCTTAAGGATGGTCAGATTACTCATGAACGCTCCAAGGAATATGCATCATACATAATGGAGGCAATGGTAACCAACAAGGTTATTAAGATTGGTGGGAATGTCTTAAATACCGGCCTTATCGACAACCTTCCCACAGATGCATGTGTTGAAGTACCCTGTCTTGTAGATGCACAGGGAATCCATCCGTGTCATATTGGAAGACTTCCGGTACAATTAGCTGCTATGAATATGACAAACATAAATGTACACTTAATGACGATTGAAGCAGCGATTACTGGTAAGATAGAGAATATCTATCAAGCAGCCATGCTAGATCCACATACAGCAGCAGAATTATCAATTGATGATATAGTAAAAATGTGTGATGAGCTTATTGATACCCATGGAGATTATATGAAAGACTATAGGTAATGGAGAACTATTTGAAAATCTTTTCCAGATTGAGTATAATAAAGTAATGAAGCTACATATCGCATCATTTATGATCTTTATTCTTGTTTGTAGGGGAGGATGGTTACATGAAAAGGTTTTTGATATTTTTATTGACAAGCAGTATGGTACTATTCATTGCAGCCTGTAATAAGAGAAATACTGATACAATGCAAGAAACCCCAAAGGAGGAGCAAACCAAGCTGGAAGAGGAGGATAAGCCGGAAGCTACGCCTACTACAGCTCCGGTTCCCAAAGAAGAAACAACTCCGGAGGAGACGGATGGGAATCTAATTCCGGGAGGTAATTTTGATCAGCTAAATCCTAAATGGGGAACCTATACAGAGTCAGAAGGAGTTGGTACGATTGCTGTTAATGAAAGCGGCCAGCTTGAAGTGAAGATTGAAAATACCGGCAAGGTTGCTCATGCGGTTCAGGTATACTGTGACGGCTTTGGACTTCTTCAAAATGCAGTGTATGAGATTTCCTTTGATATTAGCTCTACGGTGGACAGGACGATGGAATGGCGTATCCAGCTGAATGGAGGAGATTATCATCCTTACGTGTCGGAGGAGCATGTAGAACTTACTAAGGAAATGAAGCATCATAATATTACCTTTACGATGGAAGAGGCATCCGATCCGGCACCAAGATTTTGCTTTAACTTAGGATTTCAGGAGGCGGACGGAGAACTTGCTGCTCATACTGTGACCGTTGACAATGTTGAATTAATCCTGAAGGATTCATCTAATGCAGAAGTGTCTGCCAATGGTGATATCGGACCTGCTATTAATTTGAATCAGGTAGGATACCGCGCTGAGGATTTTAAATCGGCTATTTTCCGTGACAGTAGTATTGATACCAAGTTTGATGTTGTTAATGTAGAGACAGGGAAAGTAGTTTACACCGGTGATGTAGCCGGCTCAGTACAGACTAAGGCGGCTGGAGAGACTGTGGCCTATGGTGATTTCTCAAATGTTAAGGAACCTGGTACCTATAAGCTGGTAGCTGCAAATAGCGGTGAATCCTATGAGTTTGTAATTGCTGATGATGTGTATGATGATATCTTTACGGATATTGTTAAGATGCTCTATCTTCAACGCTGTGGAAACGAATTGAAGCCCGAATATGCCGGGGATTTTGCACATGCCGCATGCCATACACAGGAGGCAACAATATATGGGACCTCAGAGAAGAAGAATGTATCCGGTGGCTGGCATGATGCCGGAGACTATGGCCGTTATGTTGTACCGGGAGCAAAGGCAGTAGCGGATCTTCTGCTAGCTTATGAGGATTATGGCCCTGTGTTTAATGACAAAACAGGTATTCCTGAAAGTGGCAATGGCATTCCTGATATACTGGATGAAGCCAGATATGAGCTGGAATGGATGTTGAAGATGCAGGATGAGAAGTCCGGCGGAGTCTATCATAAGGTAACTGGCTTGAACTTTGAAGGTATGGTTATGCCGGAGACTGTAACAGATGATTTGTATATCATGCCAATCTCTAATTGTGCAACTGGTGACTTTGCTGCAGTCATGGCAATGGCTGCCAGATTATATGAACACTTTGATGCTGCCTTTGCAAAGAAATGTCTGGCTTCGGCTAAGGCTGCACTTAGCTATCTGGAAAGCAATATTGGGGAAGGTGGTTACAGTAATCCTGTAGATGTAACGACTGGAGAATATCCTGATACAGAGGATACGGATGAGTACTTCTGGGCATTAGCTGAGCTCTACAAGACCACAGGCAGCTCAGCCTATGAAGATAAAATCGCCAAGATCGATCTTACCTCCCTTGAAAATGGTATGGGCTGGCAAGGGGTTAATCTGTATGGATGTTATGCATATTTGACTGCTGAGACACAGAATAAGGATGTAAAAAAGAAGCTTTTAGATAAATTTAATGCTCAAGTCACTTCCATTAAGGAAAATATAGAAGGGGATGGCTATTTCTCTTCAATGGGAGAGGTGTACCCATGGGGAAGCAATATGACCCTGGCGAATAACGGCATGGCTTTATTAATGGCAAATAGGCTTAATAAGGCTGCTGATAATGATCAAATGGCCAAAAAGCAATTTGACTATTTACTCGGAGCTAACCCTACGTCCTATTGCTTTGTAACCGGATATGGCACTCTGAGTCCACAGAATACACACCATAGGCCCTCTCAGGCACTTAAGACTACCATGGCTGGCATGCTGGTTGGCGGAGCCAATTCGAATCTGGAGGATCCCTATGCACAGAATGTTCTGGCCGGAAAGCCTGCAGCGAAATGCTATGTGGATAATGCACAGAGCTTTTCCTGTAATGAGATAACTATTTACTGGAATTCACCACTCATCTATCTACTGGCTGGGTTGAAGACTAATTAGTAAAGTGTAAGCCATAGCTCGTACTTTATTTTTTCAGTTGATGAGAAGATGGCAATGATATATTCGATTAAGATGAAGGATCAAGGGAATACTCTCTATTAAGCTGTCAGTGGGGCAAGGATTTCCCTTCGACCGGAAAGAGGTTAATCATGTTACGGGATGTAGAAACCATTTTGTTGGATGAGGCTGCATTAGCAAATAGAGTACACGAACTGGGAGAAGAAATCTCAAAGGATTTTGCGGGAGAGGAGGTAATGCTTGTTGGAATTCTAAAGGGTGCAAGCATATTTCTCTCGGATCTGATCAGACAGATCAGCCTGCCTGCTTATATTGATTATATGATGGTCTCGAGTTATGGTAATTCTGCGGAAACCAGTGGGGTGGTTCGTATCATTAAGGACTTAGAGGATGATATTGAAGGAAAAAATGTTATTATCGTAGAAGATATTATTGATACAGGACTGACCTTGGCATATTTAGTGCAAAACTTACAAAGCCGTCATCCCAAGACATTAAAAATCTGTACCCTATTGGATAAACCCGCAAGAAGGTTAAGGGAGATAGAGGTAGATTATAAGGGCTTTGATGTTCCTGATGAATTCATCATAGGATATGGGATAGATTATGCCGAGAAATATAGAAATCTGCCATTTGTTGGTATATTAAAAAGAGAGGTTTACGATAACCGATAAACACTTCGCCATAGCTGTGTTCCACAGAAATGGGTTGCGACCCGGAGATTTTATGATTTTGTTAGGTGGGTAGACAATTTATGCTTCAATTAATCAGCTTGCTTAAAAATAGGCAGGCTGATTTTTATATCATAACGGAATGATATTATCCCTCTTTTTAGGAATTACAGCATATTAACGGGTTTGCTGGAAACAATAAGACTGGGAGGTGATGAAGCATTGATCTCACGTAAATCAGTTATAACTTTCGGTATGGTTGCGATTCCGATCGCGATGTTTACTGCTACCCAGGATAACGACATCCATTTTAATCAGCTGCATAAGGAGGATAACAGCCGTATCCGCTATAAGAAGACCTGCGGCCATTGCGGTAAGGAGATAAAAGCAGAAGATATCGTAAAGGGCTATGAGTATGATAAGGACAAATATGTCGTCATTACGGACGAAGAAATAGAAAGGATTAAAACAGAGAAGGAGAAGTCGATTCAGATCCTGCACTTTGCCCAGTTAAACCAGATTTCCCCTGTTTATTATGATAAGACCTATCAGGCAGCACCGGAGGCCGGAGGTGAAAAAGCCTTCGAGCTGCTCCGGTCGGCACTGATGGCAGAACAGAAGATTGCAATTGGGAAAACCGTCATGGGAACTACGGACACCCTAATGGCAATCATTCCGCGGGAGGAAGGGATACTTATCTCCACAATGTTTTATGCCGATGAGGTCAAGGCACTTCAAAGACAGTACAATAAGCCGGATATATCCGAGCAGGAGCTGAGTATGGCAAAGCTTCTGATCAATTCCATGGATACTCCCTTTGATCCTGATAAGTATAAAGATGAATACCAGGCAAGGCTACATGAGCTGATCGAGACGAAGATTTCCGGTAAGGAGGTTGTTGCTGCCGAGCCAGAAAGCGCCGGTAAGGTGATTGACCTTATGGAGGCGCTCAGAGCGAGCGTCGAGAAAGCTAAGACGGACAAAGAAACGGCGTAAGACTATGATGGGAGACTTACAAGAGTACAAGCAAAAAAGGAATTTTGAAAGAACCTCAGAGCCCGAAGGTGATGCAGAGTCATCAGCGGAGGGCCTGAGGTTTGTTGTTCAGCACCATATGGCGCGCAAAGAGCATTATGATCTGCGCCTGGAGTGGGCGGGAGTTCTCTTAAGCTGGGCGGTACCCAAGGGCCCCTCCTATCATAAACTGGATAAGAGACTCGCCATACAGGTGGAGGACCATCCCCTGGAATACCGGAATTTTGAAGGTACGATTCCCAAAGGGGAATACGGCGGAGGGACAGTCATGCTCTGGGACGAAGGCCTTTGGGAACCTTTCGGTAATGTGGAAGAGGGCTTGCGTGAAGGCGTGCTGAAGTTTGTCCTGCATGGGAGAAGGCTCCTGGGAAGGTGGGCTTTGATCCGAATCAAAGGAAAAGCGGAAGGGGCAGAGGATAACTGGCTATTGCTGAAGGAGAAGGACGAGTATGTGAGGGATACGGACGGAATATCAGATTTTATTACCAGCATCCGGACCGGTCGTACCATGGAGGAAATCGAGAAGGGTGAAAATGAGAAGTTCATAAAAAATCCCTTTCACATGGCAGAGGTGCAGCTGGCTAAGTTAGTTAAGACCGCTCCCGAGGATGAGAATTGGCTCTATGAGCTGAAATATGACGGATATAGAATCCTTGCCTTTGTGGAAGGCAACAGTGCCCGGCTGCTTACTAGGAACGGGAACGATTATGTCAACCGGTTTCATCAGATTGCAGCCTCTCTGATCAGCTTCTCAGCAGGAAGGCCAATGGTACTGGACGGAGAAATAGCGGTCACGGATACAGCCGGTAAGACGGATTTTCAGGCACTTCAGAATTATAGGAAGAACCCGAAGGGCAAGAATCTTACCTATATTATTTTTGATCTTCTGGCATTGGATGGGAGTGATCTTCGGGGACATCCTCTAATAAAGCGGAAGGAAATACTTGAGCAGCTATTGAAGGCTGCCCCTAAAAATCTATATTACAGCCGCCATATCAGAGGACAAGGGAAGGAAAGCTTTGCCGTAGCCTGTGAGGCAGATATGGAAGGGATCGTCGGTAAGAAGGCCGACTCTGTCTATAGCGGTACAAGAAACGGTGACTGGATCAAACTGAAATGTGATAAAAGGCAGGAATTCGTCATCGGAGGTTATACCAGGTCTGACAAAATAATCAGTGGTATCAGTTCACTTCTCCTTGGCATCTATGAGGGGGAAGACCTGGTATATGCAGGCCGTGCGGGAACCGGCATCAGCGAAGCTGAAATGAAGACTCTGGAAGATAAATTTAAGAATATACGGACAATGACTTCCCCATTTCTAACGCCACCAAAGCTCAGGGCGAAGGAAGAGATCCTATGGCTGGAACCTAAGTTTGTTGCAGAAATAAAGTTTGTTGAATGGACCGAGGACAATCATTTAAGACAGGCAAGCTACAAAGGTTTGCGTACGGATAAGGATCCCAGGACAATCAGAAGGGAGAAAGCAGCAGAAGAGATAGAAGATGGAGAAGAAGTTGATGAAGCGATGCAGTCCAAAGACACGACTGAGGGAGAGATTACAATGGGGATAAATACAAGTGGCCTCGTGATCCAAGGGATTAAAATTTCGAACCCGGATAAGGTGTTATTTGATGATCCCAGGATACGTAAGGAGGATGTAGTCCGTTACTACGCGGAGATATCAGAGCGCATGCTGCCGTATGTGGCCCATAGGCTCCTCAGTACGATACGCTGTCCGAAGGGAATATCACAAACCTGCTTCTTCAAGAAGCATCCTGGTCCGGGAAGTAAAGAGGTAATCACAATCCCGGTGGCTACCGGCAGTGGAGAGACGGAGGAATACTTCTATATTGAAAACACAGCCGGTCTCGTATCGGAAGCTCAGATGGGCACCCTGGAGTTTCATATCTGGGGCAGCAGTGTCGAGACACTGGAAATGCCCGATCTGTTGGTATTTGATCTGGACCCGGACGAGGGAATGGAACTGGACAGGGTACGCCAGGGGGTGCTGGATGTGAAGAATATTCTGACCGAGCTGTCATTAACCTCCTATCTTAAGACCAGCGGTGGCAAAGGGTATCATGTAGTCGTTCCACTGAAGCCGGCTGCAACCTGGGAGGTATTTCATGACTTTGCAAGGCGGGTAGCCGAGGTGATGGAGCATAAATGGCCGGACCGTTATACGAGTAATGTCAGAAAAGCCAGACGCTCCGGTAAGATCTTTATCGACTGGATGAGAAACGGGAGGGGTGCTACCAGCATCGCCCCCTATTCACTGCGGGCGAGAAAAGGAGCCAGGGTATCCATGCCAATCTCCTGGGAGGAGCTTGACACGGTAGCGCCCGATGGAATTTCGATGGCTGAGGCTCTGCTGAGACGAAGTGGTAACGACCCTTGGAAGGGCTTTTTTGAGAACTACCAAAGGCTTCGATAAAGTATCATGTGAGATACATGACTTCGAAGCTGGATTTTTATTGTTCGATGCTTAGGCATATTTTGTTGAAAAAAATAGTAAATTCTGTTAAAATAACAACATAAACTGGAAAGGTTATAATGCATTTTATTATAAGAAGTGAGTATGATTTTTGGAGCAATGTACTTCGTCGGATTTATATTAAGTATGATTTTAATCGCTTTTTTACTTAAGAGCAGCAAAATTGATATATCCAGAAGACTCTTATCGATGTCATTTTTGGTCTCCTTCTGGATATTAATGGAGTTGCTTAGTTTTGTCGTTCCTATGAAATGGGTTCTTCTGTTCCAGAGGTTGAAATACATAGGAGTTATTCTGGTACCTCCTGTTCTGCTGATAACAACAGTGATTTTTATTAAAAAATATAAACAGATCAGACGGATCAATAAAGTCTTAATGTTTTTGATACCTGCTTTGTCATTGGCTTCTGTTATTACGGGATACCTGCCCTATCGGTTTATCACAGAACCTGAGGTTTATTATCTTAAGGGTGTTCCAATCTATACATACACGAAGAATGTTGGCTTTTATGTTAATGCGTTGTACTCCTATGTGCTTATCCTTATTACGTGTTATCTGCTATTCCTCAGGTCAATGAAAGCTCCTAAAATTTATCGTAAACAAAGTATGTTTGTTTTTATAGGCTGCACTGCAACCTTTATCATCAATGTTTTATTTATTACTCAAAAAATATTAATCATACCGATAGATACAACACCAATTATTACGTTATTAACTTTATCATTGTTCTATTGGGGTGTATTTCATCTCCCCAAAACAATGATCATACCCTATGCCAGAGAGTTGGTAATTGAAAACATAAGGGATCTGCTTTTTGTCCTAGACAATGATGATTGTATCATTGATGCTAATCCGAAAAGTATAGAATTCATCCAAAGGTATGGAGACGTCGAACTAAGAAAGTTAAATCATATTAGTAAACTGATTGGTAGGAAAATATATGATGTAGTCCAACATATCACGATGATTAACGAATTATCACTGCCTCTGGATACGGCGAAAGAGAACATCATGGTGGTGCAGAATGAGAGTAATCATTCATACTACAGCATCCATGTTGAGGACATTTTTGATGCGGATCATAAGAAGATAGGAAGACTCTATCTACTGCATGACATTACACAGATCAAGGAGCAGCTTAACAGTTTATTACGGCTCAACGATGAGTTGATTATTTCAGATAAGATAATTAACCAGGCGTTGGAGGGAATCGTCATTACGGATGAACATAATAACATCATCCGTATTAATGAATCAATGACTAAAATTTCAGGTTATTCAGAGGAAGAGATCATTGGACAAAATCCGAAAATCTTCAAATCGGACTATCATGATATTTTCTTCTATCGAAACATGTGGGATGAGTTGAATACGGTAGGCTTCTGGGAAGGTGAAATCTGGGATAAACGAAAAACAGGTGAGGTATATCCGAAATGGATGTCGATTACAACAATCTATGATTCGGATGGTAAGATATCAAATTATATTGGTATCTCCTCAGACATTACAAAGATGAAAAAGGCTGAACAGGATATCCATCTGCTTGCATATTATGATTCATTAACCGGAATTCCTAACAGAACGCTGTTTTATGATCGTCTGAATACTTCGTTAGCCAGAACGAAAAGAAATAAAACCCGTGTAGCTGTGTTTTTTATGGATATCGACCGCTTTAAAGTAATTAATGATTCTCTGGGACATGATGCAGGAGATTTACTGCTCATTGAGGTATCAAAAAGAATACAGTCAGTAATTCGTGAAGAGGACATGCTGTCCAGATTAGGAGGAGATGAATTTACACTTCTGATGGAAGGAAAAAACTGTGCTGAGATCGCTGCAGGTATCGCTGAGGATATCATTAAGCAGGTAAGGAAGCCATTTGTTTTAAAGGGTAAGGAAGTGTCCATAGAAATAAGTATTGGCATAGCGATTGCACCTGATGACGACATAACCCTAGAGGGAATTCTCAGAAAAGCGGACAGTGCCATGTATCACTCCAAGGAATCAGGAAGGGGAAAGTATGTTTTCTCGTCAGCGGAGATTGAGAAAAGAAATCAAGAGCAGCTAGAGCTTCAGATCAGACTAAATAAGGCAATACAGAATGGGGAATTTGAGTTGTTCCTCCAACCTCAGATAGAATTTAGGGATAACCGCTATACAATCATTGGTGCAGAAGCCCTGATTCGATGGAACAGGGACGGTGAAAGGATAGCACCAATGAATTTTATACCGGCAGCTGAGGAGAATGGTCTTATTCTGCCGATCAGCAGCTGGATTATCACAGAGATTTTCAGGATAGATCAGTACCTAAAGGAGCATGGTATCAGGATTAAACTGGCAATTAACGTATCTGTGAAGCAATTTGATAATACTGACTTTATTACGCAGCTGCAGCAAATGTTATCATATTATTCTGAGCAGGAGATACAGCTTGTGATTGAAATAACAGAAAGCATGTTCATTCATGATCTTAACCGGGCGGTTGACTATTTGAAGGCAATTAAGGATTTGGGTATTGGGATAGCTCTTGATGATTTTGGAACAGGCTTTTCCTCCTTAAGCTACTTAACGAGGCTCCCCATCGATTATCTGAAGATTGACAGATCCTTTGTCAGCAGACTGGATGAAATTCATAATCGGGACATCACATTTTCCATCATATCAATGGCAAAGACATTAAATCTGAAGACCTTAGCGGAGGGAGTAGAAACAATGGAGCAGGTGGAGAAGCTATTAGAGAAGGATTGCGATGAATTGCAGGGATATTATTTCAGCAACCCCATACCTGTTCATGAGTTTATAGACTTTTATAACGAAAAAATGTATCCAGATAAGTGAATTTAGATCATAAAGCCGGGGCAGAGGATGATATGCCCCGGCTTTATGAATAGAACCTTATGAAATCACTTTACTCACCTCTATGCTCTGGCCTCATGATAGTTCTTAGCAATCTGTTTCCAGTCAAGGACCGAATATAAGGCATTGATGTAATCCAGGCGCAGATTTTTATACTTGAGATAATATGCATGCTCCCAGACATCGATCCCAAGGATCGGAACGATTGCTCCGCGGGTTTCAAACAGTGGATTATCCTGATTGGGACTGGAGGATACACTAAGATTACCGGATTTGTCGGTCGATAACCATGCCCAGCCGGAACCAAACCGGGTAGCGGCTGCATTGTTCAGCTTCTCCTTTAAATGATCAAAGCTTCCGAAATCCTTCTCAATCTGTTTTAGGAGGTCTCCCTCGGGATGTCGTAAGCCATCCGGAGACAGGGTTGAGAAATATAGGTTATGATTATAATATCCTCCTCCGTTATTCCTCAGGACTGTTTTCAGGGACTCATCGGACAGATCGGCAACACTGCTAAGGATCTCCTCTATTGTTTTCCCGGCGAGTGCGGGAGTTTTTTCAAGAGCTGTATTCAGATTAGCAGTATAGGCTGCATGATGCTTGGTATAATGAGTGATCATTGTAAGCTCGTCAATATGGGGCTCAAGAGCGCTGAAGTTATATGTTAATTCTAATTGTTTTAGCATAATTATTCTCCTTTTCATTTTATTATTTATTGATGTTTATATTATAAATCAAATATCAGATCATGAAAAGAGTTAAATACAATTTAATTGTAAAAAATATAATTTTCTATAAAATGGACAAATTTATGATGTGAGAATCGTTCTCATTTGTAAGATATTACTATAAGGGATATCTATGATTAGTTGATTTGACTTCGATTCCAGATGTGCTAGAATATAATTGTATTGTTGGCAAAACGAATGAAAATGATAAATTGATACGAATAGAATAGAAAAGGAGCATATGCAATGAATGAGACATTACAGGTAATAGCAAGGAGATATTCCTGCAGAGATTATAAGGAGGAGATGCCTGCAGATGAGTTACTTAGGGCTATCGCAGAAGCTGCAGTTCAGGCACCCAGTGGGATGAACAGGCAGGCTTGGCGGATAATCGTAGTTAAGGACAGGGAATTAATAAATGAGATGGAAGCTGAAGGTATGTCCTATCTGGAAAGCCTGGAGGATAAATCAACCTATAACAGAATTATGGATCGGGGAGGAAAGCTTTTTTACGGTGCACCCTGCATGATCATAATTCCAATTGATCCTGCAGAATATGCCGGTGCATTGATCGACTGTGGTATTGTATGTCAGACTATTGCGCTGGCAGCCGCCTCTCTTGGTTTAGCCAATGTAATATGCGGATTAACAGGTACTGCCTTTGCCAGTGGTAAGCGCGCAGAGGAATTCAGCAAGAGATTAGGATTCCCGGAAGGGTTTGCTTTTGGGGCTTCCGTCCTGATAGGTTATGAGAACACGGCAAAACAACCTCATACACCGGATCTGGACAAAATTACATTGATTGAATAATGATCTTTAAGGGGCTGTTTCATAGTGGCTTAGAGATTCAAGAGGCTCCATATATGTACCCACGCAACTTGTTCTAACAAGTTGTGTACACACTTGGTTCCTGGACAGATTTTGATTATGAATGCCATCTTCGGACAAAATGTCCGCAGCTGACATTACATAATCCTCAATCTGTTCAGCAAACAGTGCATTATGGGGAACATAAAGGGCCTCTTGTATTTATTAAGCTTATTTTGAAACAGCCCCTTGCGCAGGTTCGCGTGTTTCATCAGGATATTCCGGTGTCCATATTGATTTTGCGGTATTGTCTTGCTGAGATATGATAATACCTGATAAAAGCGGCAGAGAAATGCTCCACGGAGGAGTACCCGAGATTTAAGGCAATCTCAGTTATTCTCTTATTTGGATCCGCTAACAGAATGGCTGCGGCAGACATCCTCGCCTCCGTACGCTTCTGCTGAAAGTTCTTACCATAATGCTGGTTTAACAGACGCTGCGTCTGTCTTGGGCTTAAGCCGAGACGGGATGCCAGGGTTTCCAGAGACAGATCCTGATATTCATATAGAAAATATTCTTCAATGATAAAGTATTTGCTGTAAGCCAGATCAGAGGGCTTTGTCTGGCTTTGGATATCCTGGTTGTTTTCATAATTTCGTACCAGGGAAACGATAAGCTGGGAAAGCAGGATTTCTACCTGCTTCTGATAAGCGGTATGCTTTTTCTCAAGCTCCGAGAAAATCTGCTGCATCAAAGTGTGTATATTCTGGCTGTCCTGGCCGAACCAGAAGGTTGTGTCTTCGAACAGCTTCAGATA
>JAEZHX010000009.1 GCA_023436765.1 Bacillota bacterium | reverse complement strand
GGGTAATCGTAGTTCCGAGGGAATGATCTGTCAACTCCAGATTGGTAAAATCCTTTGACATTCTTCCGATTGTTACCGTATTCCTGGAGCATCCGGTAAGTAATCCCCCTGCAATAAGAATTATTGTTAATAGCATAAATACTTTTTTCATCTGCTGCCTCCTTATATATAGAATAAAAACACTGTATTTTCTTCATTCTATAGACGATACTTACCTTGTATTCGTTCCCTTTTACCCCTGTTATTTCCAGCCCGGTGATGTCTATTATGGTATCATATTCCTTTTCTATTCACAATTCAATCGTAAATCCGTCTTGCCATCCTTATTCACACCAAAGTGTCCCTGAAGCTTCTTATTTACTATAAAAATCCCCTTGTTAAGACACATCCGTCTTATGCAAGGGGATTTTCATAACTTCATATTCATTTTCCGGTTCAATAGAGATCCAGTCTCTGCTGTCTGGTCAAATCTGTCGGTCCTATCATTGAACTTAGCGCTGCTATGGTCTTAATATCCCTCTTCAAAATCAACCAAGTTATCCAGTCTCTGTCCCGACAGATACTTTTCCAAATTTCTCAAGAAGATGCCCATCCGCCGGAAGTCATTGGTGGGAGAACTTCCCGAAACATGGGGCGTGATTATGACATTCTTAAGCTCCCATAACGGGCTATCCTGGGGTAAGGGCTCCGGACTCGTCACATCAATACCCGCTCCGCCGATCCAGCCTTCCTTCAGCGCTTTTATCAGGGCATCCTGGTCAACCAATGAACCTCGGCCGATATTAATCAGGAAAGCATCCGGTTTCATCCTTCTCAAGGACTGTTCCGTAATAATTCCAGTTGTTTTCTTCGTACCGGGCAGAGCCAGCACGATATAGTCAGACTGTTCTAACACTTCATCGATTGCTTCTGATGTAAATAACTGATCTACATACTCCGGACGGTTACCCAAAGTACGCTTTACCCCCAGTACTCTGGCGCCTAAAGCTTTCGCTCGCTTAGCCACCTCCGTACCGATATCACCCAGTCCGATTACTCCCATTGTGGAGCCATAGAAGTCCTTCGTTCTTCTGATTCCCTTCCAAATTCCTTCCTTCTGCTGCCAAGCATACTCTGTCAGATTCCGGCTATAGGATAGGATCATCGCAAAGACATGCTCGGCAATCGGAAGCCCAAATACTCCACTGGAATTCGTAAGTTGTATCTCCTTACAATGATAAAGTGTCCGATCCATATAGCTATCTGCTCCCGCACTGGGTAAGTGAAGCCAGCGCAGATTCTTCGCAGCCAAAAGCTGCTCCGATTCCGGCCATCCGAAGATAATTTCTGCTTTATTAAGCTGCTCCTGTGTAGCATCCGTCTTATTAACAACTGTAAGGGTTGCATTTGGTGCAATCTGCTCTACCATGTGCCGGTGTTCCTCTGTCATGGGAAAGATACTATTTGTCAATACCAATATCTCTGTTCTTCTGTCCATTCTGCTACTCTCCTTTGAGTCTGTGCTTATGATGTAAGTGTATCTTTGGTGTTCCAATGAGATTAACTAAATTTCTAATACATAATCAGTCCATTGTTACGTACTACCAGTAGTTTTACATACATAAAACAGACTGTCAATGTACTATGACAGCTTTTCTATGTGTATTTCAAAATATTGATATGATCTGAATAACCTGGTTCCGTCTCTGTATAATATAGATATGATTACTAGAAAGGGGGATTCTGCCTTGTATACAGATAAAAGATTGAGCGAAGCCTATCATAATGCCAAGAAGTTATTATTTGATGAACAATCTAAATTTATTGTTTTCAGCGATATCCATAGGGGTGATGACAGTGTCTCCGATGAATTTACCCGTAACCAGAGTATTCTGCTCCATGCCCTGGATTACTACTATAATTTGGGTTATATCTATGTGGAGGCTGGGGATGGAGATGAGCTCTGGGAACATAAAAAATTTAAACATATTCGACTCGCACACAGTGATGTCTTTAAAGTGATTAAGAAGTTTTATGATGCCGGACGTTTTATTATGCTCTACGGTAATCATAATATCTATCTGAAGAATAAAAATTATGTGAGGGACAATCTGTTTCAGTTTTATGACGAATATAATCAGACAAAGGTTGATCTTCTGAAAGGAATTAACCCTATTGAAGCTCTGATCCTGAAGAATAAATCGACAAATCAGGAAATTCTCATCGTACATGGACATCAGGGTGATTTTATCAACGATCAGTTCTGGCGTCTCTCAATGCTTCTTCTTCGGTACTTCTGGAGATTTATGCATGTGGTAGGCTTTGAGAATCCATCCAGTCCGGCTAAAAACCTATATAAACGGCATAAGGTTGAGAAAAACTATAAACGGTGGATCAAGAAAAATAAAATGATGTTGATTTGCGGACACACTCATCGGGCTAAATTCCCGAAAATCGATGAACTGCCTTATTTTAATACAGGCTGCTGTATCAATACGCGGGGAATGTCCGGAATAGAAATTACTGATAATCAGATTCAATTGATAGATTGGCGTATCGTTGCCGAGGATGATGGCATCATGCGTATCAAAAGAACAATTGTCAGAGGCCCTGAGCCTATTGACAAGTACGATTGCAAAAGCAGCTCCATATATCATGATTCGAAAGGAAATTGCTTCGCAGCAGATGATGAATAAGTGAGTAATTATTTTTGCCTTCGAATGGGAAAGATAAAGGATGTGAAGTGCAAACTATATCTGAAGCTTACTTCGCAGTGTAAAGAATCCTGAATTCTTTGAATAAAAAAAGGGATATTCCTGGTATTCAAAGAGATTCATGGAATTCATAAGAACAGATACTCTTGGGCAGAATGGAGGATTTTATATGAAAGTAAGAGAAATCATGACGAAGGATATTGCGTCCTTAAGCTCAAATGATACAGTAGAGAGAGCAGCACAGCTGATGAAGCAGTATGACTGCGGCTGTATTCCTGTCTGCACGAAGGATAAGGTAGTCGGGGTAGTGACTGACAGAGATATCGCCATCAGAAGTACTGCTTCCGGTCAGGACTGTCATCAGAATGTAGGTGATATCATGTCAAAGGACCTGGTTGTCGGAAATCCTGACATGGATGTCCAGGATGCCGCACAGCTGATGAGCGAACGCCAGATCCGCAGACTTCCTGTTATAGAGAATAACAGTCTGGTAGGCATCGTAGCCCTTGGTGATATTTCACTGGAGCCCGCCTATCAGAAAAACGCTGAGAAGGCTCTTAAGAATATCTCCGAACCCGGCAGTGGTATACAATAAACAGAAAAGGCCAGAAAAACACTAACGTATAAGGGGCGCCACACATTTTTTAGTGCGACAGCCCCTTTCTTCTGTACCCTGGAATTACAGTATTTGATACAGCTCCTTCAGATTTCTGATCTCATAGTCCACCCTGGCGGCTGTATGGTTAACCTGTGCGTCCGGGTTATACCAGCAGGTATCAATCCCTGCGTTATTACCGCCCAGAATGTCAGAGGACAAAGAATCTCCAATGATCAGTGTTTTGGATAAATCAAGATCATCAATCCGATCAAAGCAGTAGTCAAAGTACTCCTTCCGGGGCTTCTGAGATCCTGTCTCCTCCGAGACAAAGATCTTCTTCACATAGCGGTCTACTCCGGATTCCTGAAGCCTGCGGTATTGTGTTGCCGTAACTCCATTCGTAACAATATAAAGATCATATTTTACATGGAGGTAGTTCAATACATCAATGGCTTCCTCAATCAGAATACTCTGCATTCCTAATAGCTCCTGGTAATCATCCTCGAAGCCAACCCCTTCATCCTCAATGCCAAGTTCTTGGAACAGCTCACCAAATCTTGAATAAATCACAGTATGGCGGTCGATTTCTCCAAGCTCATAGCGTTTCCATAAGGCTTTATTAATCTCTGAGTAGCGTTTGCTGATACTGGCATCGAGCGGATATCCGTATTTTTGAAAGGCAAGCCTGAGTGCTTCCCTCTCACAGGCTCCAAAATCGAATAAGGTATCATCCGCATCCAGTAAAAGTATCCGATATTCTTTCATCCAATGTCCTCTCTTCCTGCTTACCGGCGGTTCATTTCTTGGCTGCCATCGCCTGAAAATCAACAGCGTCTACACGTCTGCAATAGCTAGTGACATTATAGCATAGATTGGTCATTGGAACAAACCTGTAGATAAGAAAACCCTGGACCACATCCTTAAAAGTGGAACAGGGCTCCTGAATTAATTTATTTATCCTTCCTTGGGTTTTCCTTTAACCCGAATACGTCCCGCGCACTTTCGGCCTGAGGATCGTGCTTAACATGCCTGGAGTGAAATGTTCCGTCTTCCTTCTTATGGTTTCTGGTGCTTTTCTTCTTATGATCAGTTGACATGATGAATCCTCCTTATTCTGAAGCTTTCCCTATTAGTATGTCGGTTTTCAGCAGTCTGATACCATCAGAATAAGCTTTCCTCCACCACTCTAAGTTTGAAAATCAAATGATAATAGCCGCTTACCAATATTGTTTTATCTATTGTTCTAAAAATTTAGACAATATGACAACTCTTTTCAGTAATTATTGATATATACTTTTTCAAAGAAAGTGATAGAATGCTTGAGGTATGTCAAAAATCTGCAGGAAAGGGGGAAAATACCAGAATCATATTTTCCAGAAAACAGACACAGAAAGGAAATGATTGAGCACTGCTTTGACAACCGTAATACATCTGGATCACTTATATTATTCAATTAAGAAAGGTACTATCATGGAAAGTTATCAATACTTGCTTGATATAGCAATTATATTACTAAGTACAAAGGTACTTGGACTACTATCGAAAAAATTTCAAATGCCACAGGTGGTTGGTGCATTGCTGGGCGGTTTATTCCTCGGTCCTGCCATGCTGGGCTTAATTAAGGAAACAGAATTAATTCATCAGATCGCTGAAATCGGTGTTATTGTACTAATGTTTTGTGCAGGTCTGGAAACAGACATCAAGGAATTAGGGAAAGCCGGAAAAGCTTCCTTTATCATTGCAGTACTCGGAGTATTAGTTCCATTGGCAGGTGGTTTTGGTATTGCATATTTCTTTAACAGACCCGGAGTTATTGAATCTGCATCTGATACTAGTATATTCCTGCAGAATATGTTTATCGGTGTAATCATTACAGCAACCTCAGTCAGCATAACGGTAGAAACCTTAAAGGAGATCGGAAAGCTGAATACCAGAGCCGGGAATGCCATTCTGGGTGCAGCAATCATAGATGATGTCTTAGGTATCATTGCACTCACGATCATTACCAGCTTTGCAGACTCTGGGGTCAATTTGATTGTCGTTCTGTTAAAAATCGCAGGCTTCTTCCTGTTCTCCCTCTTGTTTGGCTTATTGTTCTTCTATGGCTTCAAATGGTGGACAGAACAATATAAGAAGGATATGAGGCGTTTTACGATTATATCCTTTGTATTCTGCCTCTTTATGTCCTATATCGCAGAGAAATATTTCGGAGTAGCCGATATCACCGGTGCATATATTGCCGGACTGATCATCTCGAATTCTCAGCGGAATCATTACATCGCCTCCCGTTTTGATACGCTGTCCTATATCTTCTTATCACCGATTTTCTTTGCCAGTGTCGGTCTTAAGGTAATCCTTCCGGAGATGTCCTGGAATATCATTCTGTTTGCGATAATTCTAGTCGC
>JAEZHX010000244.1 GCA_023436765.1 Bacillota bacterium | reverse complement strand
ATTTGTATCCCAGCCAAAGTGGATGCCATCATGACCTTCGATCTAAACTCTGAACTCAATTCTTTACTGACTAATTTCTCAAAGCAGTATTTAAATAGCTCAAAGCCCTTTTCTCCATAAACATCTGACATAAAAGTACTATTCGAGTTTAAATACCCTTCAACTAAATGAGTAAATGCATCGATGGCAGTATTAACAGTAATATCATAGGGTAGGTCATAAGTATATTTACTATCTAAAAAAGCAACCTTGGGGAATATGCTTTGTCCTAGGTTTTTCTTAGTCTGTTCCTTATTGGAAGTCACTATACTGTATTGGGTGACCTCTGACCCTGTTCCTGAAGTAGTTGCCACAGCCACCACTGGAATACTTCCTAGCTTTCCACTGCTAAATATATTATCGATGTTGATCTGTGGATTTTTTATAAATACAGCCATAGCCTTGGCAGCATCCATCGGTGATCCGCCGCCGATACCTATAACAAAATCCACATGATTCATACTTCCTACCTTACTTCCTTTTTCTATGGTTTCTAAAGATGGATTCTCCTCCACCTCATCAAAAAGAACATATTCTACTCCTGTTCTTGAAAGCGCATTCGTAACATCATTGTATGAACCATTCTTTTTTGCAGAGCTTCTGCCTGTAACAATGAGAGCCTTGCTTCCTATTGAACTGAACACTTCTTTGTTCTTTAAAATTGTATCTTCACCAAAATATATTTCAGTGGGCATAGAAAACTTAAATTCCATAATACTTACTTCCCTTCTTTATCCTCTTTGTAATTGATTCTTTTATTTTTTTACTAACAGGAAAACCCTATTTCTCCACCCTTGATATTAAGACTACACACTCCACGTGGCTTGTCCAAGGAAACATATCCACCGGTACCGCTTTCCTGGCTTTATACCCCTTCTTCGTAAGATACTGCAGATCCCGTTCCAGTGTCACAGGGCTGCAGGAGACATAGACGATACGATTCGGCTTTAACTGGCAAAGTGAGTTAAGGAACTTCTCATCACTGCCCGATCTGGGAGGATCCAGGAAAACCACCTCAGCTGTTTCACCCACTTCAGCCAATTGGCTCATGAATTCCCCGGCATCCTGCGTATAGAATTCTACATTAGTAGTCTGATTTCGTTTTGCATTGATGACAGCATCCTTCACTGCATCCTTATTCAGCTCCACACCAATCACCTTCTTCGCCTGCTCAGCAGCAATCAGGCTGATGGTTCCTATTCCGCAATAGGCATCGATAACGGTCTCCTTGCCTGTTAATCCCGCGAATTCTATGGCTTTCCGGGAAATCACTTCTGTCTGGACAGGATTTACCTCATAGAAGGATTTCGGAGAGATACGGAATACCTTGCCGCAAATGGTATCTTCGATATAGCCCTTACCGTAGATTACGATTTCCCTCTCCCCCAGAACCATACTGGTAGCCTTATCATTAACGTTCAGAACAATCGTCGTTATCTCCGGATGAAGCTTTCTTAAGGCCTTTACGAAATTATTCTTGGACGGAAGGATCGGTGAGGACAGAACCAATACCACCATGATCTCTCCGCTGCTAAAACCGGTCCGCACCAGAACATGCCGCAGGAGACCATAACCGGTATCCTCATCATAGGTTTTGATCTTGAAGGATTTCAACATATTCCGGATGGAGACAATGATCTCATCCGCTTTTTTATTATGAATCATACAGCTGTCGACCGGGATGACGCGATGAGTTCCCTCTTCATAGACCCCGGAGATTGGATTACCCTTACGATCATGATCAAACACAGCATGAACCTTGTTCCTGTAATGATAAGGGTTATCCATCCCTATGATGTTCTCAACCGGACAGAACTTTTTTAACAGTACCTCTACCTGGCTCTGCTTCTGCTTTATATGTTCCGGATATTCCTGCTGTTTTACCTGACAGCCGCCGCAGTCCCTAAGATGGGAGCAGCCTTCTGTTTTCTTCGCTTTTGGTCCTGCTGACCTGGGTTTTGGATTCTGCATACCTTTCCCGGTGGCTTCCTTATGCGAGGCTTTCTGAATAGAAATATTCTTAGGAGAAGCCTTCTTGTCTGCAGAAGACTTATTCGATACCATCCTATCTGATTGCTGCATCTCGGATGACTTTTGATTGGCAGCGGTTTTCACCTTTGCTTTCTGTTTATAATTTGCATTATTCATATTCTTATCAGAAGTTTGGGTAGATGATTTTAACTGGACAGCTTTCCCGTTCGCTTCCTTCAGGGATCGTCTAAGCCTATCCCATTCCGCTTCTGCTCTTAGGATATCCGGATCCTCCACCCTATTTCCCTTCCTGTGCTTCTTCTTATTGTTCTGATTTAGTTCTCCCATATGTTCAACCATGCTTTCCTATAAATTCTTATTCCAGGCTCAAACCATTTTTTTTGGATATTTATACGATCAATTCGAGGCAAGCGCATCCTGACACTATACCCCTTCGTTATTGAATTCAGGTATAAAGCTCTCGGAAGCAGTTTCTCCCTCCTGGATATAACCGCACTCAATGCCCAGTTCTATCGCATAATCCACTAGCTCCTCATATTCCTCTTCCGTTATTCTTCGATTGATTTCAGGATACTCCTTCACAGCTTCCAGAGGAGTGAACTGATTCATGATGCTGATCAGGATACGATCACCATAGGTGTGATACAGATACATTAGGATTCTCTTGGAATCCTCCAGATAACCGGGTAGAGTCAGGTGCCGCACGATAACACCTTTTAATAGCATGCCTCGCTCATCAAATACCGGTTCCCCTGTCTGCCTAACCATCTCGCTGATTGCCTCAGAGACTGTTTCAAAATAGTCACTGCAGCCGGAATAACGCAATGCCGGTGTCCGGTCCATATATTTGAAATCAGGAAGGTAGATATCGATACTCCCCTCCAGCAGCTTTAGAGTTGTAAGCTTCTCATAACCGCTGCAGTTATATACGATGGGAAGAGTAAGTCCCTTTCCCTTGGCTAACGATATTGCCTCTGTAATCTGTGGAGCATAATGGCTGGGTGTGACCAGATTAATGTTCTCTGCTCCCTTGTCCCGAAGCTCCAAGAAGATCTCTGCCAGCCGGTCTACGGTGATGCTCTTTCCCGCCAGGCCCTGCGCAATATTCCTGTTCTGGCAATAGACACAGCCTAAGCTGCAGCCGGAGAAAAATACGGTTCCTGAGCCCTTCTCCCCTGAGATACAGGGTTCCTCCCAGTAATGGAGCGCAGCCCTGGCCACCAGCAGCTCATGAGTCCTTCCACAATAGCCTGTCTCTCCCCTTGTCCTGTCCACATGGCATTCTCTTGGACAGAGGGTACAATCCTCTAACAATGACAAATTCATATTAATCCTCACTCGGTTAGCACCGTTTTTCGATCCTTGATTCTTTACTTCACCCTGGCAATTTTACGGGCAATTTTAACTGCCGGACAAAAGAATACCCCTTCCATCTCTTTTCTCACCTGTTTTAACTGCTTCCTGATCTCTATATGCTGGGGACAATGCTTTTCACATTTTCCGCATTCCGTACACATGGAGGCATAGGCTGGCTGCTTCGATAGAACACCGAGGGTCTGCATATATTTTAGTCGGCTGTCCTTTCCCCCTAACAGATATTTATTATTATAAGCCGCAAAGCAGCCCGGGATATTGACTCCAAAGGGACAGGGCATGCAGTAACCGCAGGCGGTACAGGGGACCTTCGTCTTCTCATGCATAATTTTTTTCACACGTTCAAAGATCGCCATTTCCTCTTCTGTCAAGGCTCCTGCCTGTGCATTGGAGGCGACCTTTATGTTCTCTTCCAGCTGTGCTTCATCACTCATGCCCGAGAGAATTACCGTAACCTCGGGATGGTTCCATATCCAGCGCAGCGCCCACTCTACAGGAGTTCTGTCCGCATCATAGCTACGGAAGGTATCATGTACCTCCTTAGGAAGGCTGTTAACCAATCTGCCGCCCCTTAGGGGTTCCATCACTATCACAGGGATTCCGAGGGAATACGCCAGCTGAAGTCCTGATTTGGTTGCCTGATTGTTCTCATCCATATAGTTATACTGTATCTGACAGAAATCCCAGGAATAAGCTGTTACGATCTGTTCAAAATCAGTCTTGGAGCCATGGAAGGAAAATCCGATATTCCGAATCGTACCTTCCGCCTTCAGCTGCTCCAGCCACTCCATGACACCGATGGAAACCATACGGTCAAAGGTAGCCTTATCCGTCAGCATATGAAGAAGGTAATAGTCGATATAATCTGTATTCAGCTTCGATAATTGATTTGAGAAGATTTTCTTTGCACCCTCCAGCTTACTTACCATAAAGGGAGGAAGCTTCGTTGCAATCTTAACTCTTTCCCGATAGCCTCCGGAAAGTGCCTTTCCGAGCAGCGGTTCACTCTTACCGCCGTGATAAAAATAAGCAGTATCGAAATAATTCATTCCCTTTTCTATTGAAGCCCGAATTAATGCAATGGACCGAGGTTCATCGATACTGTTTCCCTTCATCGGAAATCTCATACAGCCGAAGCCTAAGATCGATAGCTTATCTCCGTTCTTACTGTTTTCTCTTGTTAGCATAATTTGTCCTCTTCCTCCGTCAGGTATATTGATCGATACCAGAATAACGATAAGCACCGGCTTGTTTCTCCGGTCACTGAAGTATACTCAATTTAAATATTTCTAATAAATTCACAAAGCTTCTCCACACTTTCCTCCGTGGTGGCCCAGGACGTTACCAACCGAATGATGCTATGCGTCTCATTCTGTCTCTCCATAACGAGAAAGTTAAACTCCTCAGACAGCTTCCTAATTACAGCATCCGGGAGGATTGGGAACAGCTGATTGGTGACCGGAGGTGCCTGAAAGGAGTATTTGCATTCTGTGAGTACGGAGGCGATCCTCTCCGCCATCTTGTTTGCATGCTTAGCCAGGGTAAAAAACAACTCATCCCGGAAGAGCTCCTCGAATTGAATTCCGATCAGAAAGCCCTTTGCCAGCATGGCCCCCCTCTGTTTGATCATATAACGGAATTCCTCCTTAAGCTCCTCCCGCAGGATGATCAGGGCTTCGCCTAAGAGTGCTCCGTTTTTTGTTCCTCCGATATAGAAGACATCTACCAGGTCCGCAATCTCCGAAAGGGTCAGATCATTCTCCTTACAGGTCATGGCTGTACCGATTCTGGCCCCATCCAGGAAGAGATACAGCTGCTTCTCCCTGCAGAGCTGATGAATAGCTGTAAGCTCCTGCTTCGTATAGATTGTTCCCAATTCGGTCGCATTGGACAGATAAACCATCTTTGGCTTCACCATATGCTCGTCGGAATGAAAGTTCAACACCATTTCGATTTGCTCAGGAGTAAGCTTGCCCTCCTTATTTGGCACAGTGACCACCTTGTGTCCGGTTGCTTCGATGGCTCCGGTCTCATGCACATTAATATGGCCGGTGTCTGCTGCGATTACACATTCATGGGACCGCAGGAAGGAGGAGATTACCAGCAGATTCGTCTGCGTTCCTCCGGGAATTAAATGCACCTCCGAATTCTCCTTACGAATGAGTGCCTTAATATGGTTCTTCGCTGCATCGCTATGGAAATCCATCCCGTAACCGCGGTTCTGTTCCAGGTTACTTCTTTGCATTGCTTCTAATATCCGGGGATGTGCTCCCTCACTATAATCATTTACAAAGCTGTACATTATGATTGCCTCCGTTTTACATTCTTGTAGTTAGTATAACATTAACCTCGTATTAATCGTTTTCAGCCTTCTCTTTCCCGTATGGAGAGCAGACCGATCAGACTCCCCAGAAGACCCAGCAGCAGGCTGATGCCGGGAAGCAGGATTACCATCCGGCTGATGAGCTCCTGTTTGGGCGGTAATGGCAGAAAGGGCAGGATCCCATTGATCTGCCCGTAGGCACCGTTGATCAGCAGGAGAATGAAAACAGCAGAAATAATTCCTCCCGCCAAGGTCATGAACAAGCCGACGCATACATAGGGCAGGCCGATAAAAGCATTTGGGGCCCCCAATAGGCGCAGAGTATTGATCTGCTCCTTATTATTATAGATTCCCTGACGGATCATATGGGATAATATAATTACAGTAGTGATCCCTACGGCAGCCATGACCAGATACCCTAACAGTGTCAAAGCATTGGCTATACCCTTAATCTGCACCAGAACCTCTCTGTTATTCCTGACATACTCAATTCCTTGTATCGCTGCGATCCGATCTGAAACTGTATCCGCCTCTACTATCTCTATCCCGACCTCAAGGAAGGCTTCAAAGGGATTATGGTCAAAAAGCTCCAGGATCTTCGCTTCTTCCCCCAAAACCTCCTTCATCTTCTCCTGTGCCTCTGACTGCTCCACAAGCCGGACCTCCCGAACTCCTTCCAGGCTTAGAATGTCCTCTTTCAGCTGGATCACTCCCTCAGCGGTCAGATCCGCGGAAAAGTAGGCATTAATCTGGGCTTCTCCCGACAGCATGGTAACAAGCCTGTTTCCTACAGACCCTCCGGTCAGCACCATGCCCAGCAGAAACAAGATCAAGCCCGTACCCAGAATGGATACCAGATTGGATATCAGGTTCAATCGGATGACTTTTCTGGACTCTCTGATAAAATATCTTATATTATACAGAAAAATTCTCATTGGTCAGTCCCTCCGTTCTACGGTGATCTTCCCACAGTCCACATGAATAAAGGTAGCATCCAGCTCACCTTCTATCAGATGCGTGGCATGAGTGGTTATGATCACTGTGGTATCGATATCCTTGAAGGAACGTAACAGCTCCAGAATATGTAGTGCATTCTCATGATCCAGGTTGCCTGTAGGTTCGTCTGCCAGGATCAGCTTGGGCTTTCTGGCGACCGCTCTGGCAATGGCTACCCTCTGTGCTTCCCCCCAGGAGAGGTTCTCGACCAGGGATAATTTCTTGTGTCCAAGCCCCACCCTGTCTAAGGCAGCAGAGGCTTCCAACCTCATTCTACGGGGCAGTATCCCAAGGAAGCGCATTCCGGTCATGACATTTTCCAGTGCGGTCCTTCCCTCAATCAGCTTAAATTCCTGGAATACAGGTCCGATCCTTCTCCGGAGCTTACGAATCTTCCTGCTCTCCTTCTTCTTCATCTGCTGTCCCAGTACTGTCAGGGTTCCCGAGGTCGGATACTCCATCCCCAGGAACAGCTTTAAAAGGCTCGTCTTGCCGGAGCCGCTGGGACCGGTGATATAGACCAGCTCCCCTTCCTTGATCTCCAAATTCACCTCTGATAAGGCTAAGGTTTTGTCCTTATATTTTAATGATACATCCGTAGCATCTATCATAATATTCTCCAATCTACAGTTGAACTCTACCTCTAAAAAGAGAACCCCGCGCTTATTCTGAAATCGAGATAACCGTCCTTCGCCTCTACAGAATCCAGATTAATCTCAATCAGTACCAGCTCTCCCGCCACTGCCTCAAAATCAATCAGCAGAGGGCCTTCCTTGAACAGTTCATCAATAGAAGCCTGCTCGAGCGGCATTCCATAGAAGCTTCCGCTCTCAACCACAAAAGTAATTGCGCTTTTCCCTGTGACCTCAAACCTTCCGTCCAGTACCAGGTTCTTATCCGGTATCTCCAGCTTGATATTGTCCTGCTGGAAGCTGAATACAATCTCCGGCAGAGTTGAATGCTCCTTCAGGATCCTGTTAAAGGTATCGTCAGTAAGGGAACCCTTTACCGAGAACAGGTTAAAGCTTAAATTCAGATCCTCCATGGTAAAATACCCTTCACCGATGATTCGCGAGAATTCACCGACGATGGAGGAGAAAACCTGCTTCAGGTCAGACCACATCAGTGTCAGATTAGCCAGGTGCTCCTCATACTTACTCTTCTCATCCTGCAAAGTTTCCAAATATGCCTCCTGTTCTGCAACGAGGCGGTTCTTCTCCCTGATCGGTTCCTTCAGCTCCTCCTTCTTCTCTTCCAATAGAAGATACTCTGCTTCCAGACCCTTCTTCTGCTCAGTCAATCGTTCTTTGGTGGTCTCGATTGTATCCAGCAGCTCGCTGACATTCTTGGAGATATCCTTAATCAGGTTGATATTATCCAGAAATTCGGATAAGTTCTCTGCCTGAAGGATAAGCTCCAGATAGGAACCGGGACCGCCTCGCTGATAGCTGACCAATAGCTGTTCCAGTAGATACAGTTGCGTATCATATTCCTTCTGTTCCTTCTCAATTGATCCGCCCAGCTCAGTGATCCGATCCTCCATAATGGCAATCTCTCCGTTAAGCCTGGTGACTTCCCGTTCCATATCCTCGATTTCCTGGGACAGCCTGAATAGCTCCTCCAAAGTTTTCTGTTCTTCCTCGGAGATTCCCTTCAGCTTCTCCTGGGCTTCCGTGATCGGCTTTACTTCACCGGAGACCCTCCCGGGGACAGCAATGGAGAGGGCAAGGGTAATAGCAATCCATAGGTATAATGCTTTCATTTTATTCCGAAGCTCCATCCTCCACCTCCTGATTGAGAGAATATATTCCTGTCCTGTTATTCTATAGTATACTAGATTATTTTCATCATAACAAGTTTATGATAAGAAAATCTGGACTTGTATATAATGAAAACGGACCTGGTATTGTAAAGAGATCCCTTACCATTCCGGTCCGTTTTCTTATTGATAGGTTGATGTGGTCTATATAAACAGGTTCACGTTGGAGTCCTCAGCCTCTCCCAGATAGTAACCGACTCCTCCGATCTTCACTCCATTGATCAGCTCCTCCTTCTTGATACCCATGACGTCCATGGACATCTGGCAGGCTACTATTTCGATGCCGCTGTCGATTGCGGACTGAATCAGTTCCTCCAGGGAGGAGACATTCTTATTCTTCATTACTTTACGGATCATCCTACCTCCCATTCCCAGCATATTCATATTGGAGAGCTTTAGCTTTTTGCTTCCCCTGGGCATCATCATGCCAAACATCCGATCCATGATCCCCTTATTCACCTTAACCTTCTCCGGTTTCCGGAGGATATTGAGGCCCCAGAAGGTGAAGAACATCGTGACCTTCCTGCCCATGGAGGCTGCCCCGTTGGCGATGATGAAGGAGGCAATCGCACGGTCCAGGTCACCGCTGAATACCACAAGTGTCTTGTTGTCCTTCGTCCCTAAGGGAATTTGTGTGTTATTTAATGTCTGATTCAGGGTGTTTTTTTTTATGAGGGCAGTGATATTGCCCCCTGTTTTCTGCAGATTCTCCAGTTCATGATTTGTTCTTTTGCACCAGGCCCTGATGTCCTCATAGAAACCCGGATCCGAGGCCGTCACCTTAAGAATCTGTCCCTCCTCCAGCTCATTCATGGAAGCCTTTACCTGCATCAGAGGTCCCGGACAGCAGAGCCCGCAGGCATCCAGTGTCATATCGAAGCTTTCGGCACTGTTACTTTCTTCCTTAACCGCCTGGGTATCGGCATCAATTATAACATGCTTTCCTCCTCCCAGGTTCCTATTATTTTGATCGGAGCTTGAACTACTCTTATTTCCCTGTTTTGGGTCGAACTGTATCGCTGTGTAGGATTTATATCCGCCGGTCACATTGATGAACTCATAGCCGTACTGATTCAGGATACTTTCTGCCACATGACCTCTTAATCCTACCTGGCAATACCCCAGAATCTTTTTCCCGGGATCAAGCTCCGACATTCTCTCCCTTAAGGAATCCACCGGAATGTTCACTGCACCTTCCACATGACCGTTTTCGTATTCTTCCTCTGTTCGGACATCAACGAGAATGTATTCCTCCTGATCCAGCTTTGCTAACTCCTCCCAGGTCATCACCTTGGATTTCCCTGTCAGGACATTCTGGGCTACGAAGCCGATCATATTCACCGGATCCTTTGCTGAGGAGAACGGAGGAGCGTAGGCTAATTCCAGCTCGGTAAGATCCTCAACTGTACCTCCCAGTCTGATTACTGTGGCAATGACATCTATTCTCTTATCCACTCCGTCATAGCCGATGCCCTGGGCTCCGAGTACTTTACCCTCTTCATTGAAGATCAGCTTCAGAGTCATCGGAACAGCTCCCGGATAATAGGAGGCATGGGATACCGGATGGATGATAACTGTTTTATAGGGAATATTTAACCTCTGTAGGGTTCTTTCATTCGCACCGGTACCCGCTGCTGTTAAACCGAAGAGTTTAATGATCGAGGTTCCCTGAGAACCCTTGAAGGAGGACTTAATGCCTGCCACATTATCCGCAGCGATCCTGCCCTGTTTATTTGCAGGTCCGGCGAGGGGAATAGCGGTCTTTGATTTTGTAACAAAATCGACTACTTCGATTGCATCTCCGACTGCATAGACACCCGGGGCACTTGTCTCCATTCTTTCACTCACCAGGATATGTCCTCTCGGCCCGAAATCGATACCGCTTTCCTTTAAGAAGTTAGTATCGGGGGTTACTCCTATGGCCAGGATAATCATATCTGCGGTCAGTTTTGCTTCACTGTTCAGGGTGGTTTCTATCTTATTACCTATTTCTGCAAATGCCTTTACTCCGTCGTTCAGAATCAGCCTAATGCCGCTCTGTACCAGCTCCTTCTCAGCCAGTACAACCATATCGGAATCAAAGGGAGCCAGGATATGGGGCGCAGCTTCTACCAGAGTGACCTCAAGTCCTCTCTCCTTCAGGTTTTCAGCCATTTCTACTCCGACATAGCCACCGCCGATCACGATGGCGCTGTCCACACCCTTTTTATCGACATAGGCCTTGACAGAATCCGTATCGGGGATATTTCTTAAGGTGAAGATGCGTTCGCTGTTGATACCGGGAATATTAGGCTTAAGGGCCTTCGCACCGGGAGAAAGGATCAGCGCATCATAGCTTTCTTCATAAATGCCCTTCTGCTTGCTGTTAACCGTAACCTTCTTGTTCGTTGTGTCTACCTTAATAACCTCACTGTTGGTTCTGACATCAATGTTAAATCTTGCCTTCATAGCCTCCGGTGTCTGGACCAGGAGCTTATTCCTATCCTTAATGGTTTCACCTATATAATAAGGCAGTCCGCAGTTCGCGAAGGAGATGTACTCATCCCGTTCAAACATAATAATTTCTGCCTTCTCATCCAATCTTCTCAGTCTGGCTGCTGCCGATGCTCCGCCAGCCACTCCACCTATGACTAAAACTTTTTTACTCATATTCTACCTCCACCTAAATGATGATCGTAACAGTCATTCCCAAATAGTATTTCAATAATTTTAGCAGCTTTATCACTGCATATCTTATAATGGATCTCCAAGCCTTCCCTTCTGCCAACGATTACCCCTGCCGCCTTTAGCTTCTGTATATGCTGCGATACGGTAGATTGAGGGGCATTCAGACAGTTCTGCATATAAGTAGCATTGCACTCCCCATTTTCTATCAGCCCTTTCACAATACATAGCCTGACCGGATGTGACAGAACCTTCAGAAGCTCAGCATTCCTTTCATATTGCTTTATCGGTATCTCCATACCACTGCCTCCCTTGTATTAATGGTCAGAACGAAATCTCAGTTTAAGTATATTCATATATTACGTTATTATAATATAAGAGTCAAATTTCTATGTGACTAAGTCACCTGGAATAGAGGTGCTTGGCTAACCCTCTCGGTTCTGTACTTCCTTCAGAATTGAATTCACCCATCTGTTAATGAGTATTTTTGCCCGATCACAATTCCATTCACGACCGATATCCGTATGGCATTGCTCTCCCATACCCTTCCTGTCATGATGACAAAAACGGCATTCCAACGGAAGATAGACTGTAGAATGCAACTCACATAAGCCCTCCTTCAGAAAATTACATCCGGAGGAGGCATATTCCTTTGAGGCAATACCTCCCTCACAACCTATGAAAGCTGGTGATAATACACCATAGGACAGATCGGGTGCCAGCTCAAGCATCATGCGGCTTCCCAAGCCGGCACGAAGGGCTCTGGCAGCTTCCTCTACGGTCCACCAGCCCGGACGTATACAGTAATTCCTGCAGGTCTCACAGCTACAGGAAGCAGAGGGCGGATATTTTAGATAAATTGCATTAGGGGTTTGATATTTCATACCTTATACCATAGCAAGCGATATGTTTCAGGTAAATATTACCATATTTTGAAGAATAGTTCAAGAGAGCGCGTAGCTATCGATTCCTATGCAGACATTTTTGAAAAAAATAGGACGCTGACTATAGAATGGGCAGCGTCCTTAATAAATTAAGTTAATTATTCGATTACCATGTAAATGAAGCATTCATGATGAATTCTTCTCCGGTTCTTATATCGAGGTTGCCTTTTCAAGTTCCTCCAAATACCGGTAGGCATCCTCCGAAGTACGTCCGCACATCTCATGGGTGGGTTTTAGGCTTCCACATACTCTTGGCCTGGCCGGGCCGTCAAACAGCTTACATCGATTATCCTCTGTCAGCTGTATGCACCTTACTCCTGCCGGTTTGCCTGCAGGCATCCCCGGAATCGGGGATGAGATCGACGGAGCGATACAGCAGGCTGCACATCCGATCCTGCAGTCCATGTAACTACCTCTTTCCGGGCTATCGTTATTTCACACCGGGATAACGGTTACTGATATCCGTTTATCCTCATAATATTAGTCCCTTATCAATATATCATATCATCCTTGGGATGCAGTCTGCAAGCTAACTTCTTTGGCATGCTTCTTCTCCTGCTCCAATGCAGCATGAGCAAGAATATTCAGATAATTCCAAGGCCGGTCGAAATGTGGCTGGAAGAAGAAGTCCACATAAGCCAGATCCTCGATTGTCATTCTGTTCTGGATGGCTAAGGATAAGGTGTTCGCAGACTGGGTGATATCATATTTAGACATAACCTGTCCTCCGACTATTCTGTTTGTCCCAACCTCATAGACCAGCTGCATCAGAACCTCCTCGGTAGTCGGCATGAACTCCGGTCTGTAATTATCCTTAACGATCACGGAACGTACGTCCAGATCCATAAGTGAGGCACTGCTGACCGTTACACCGGTAGAACCTATGTTGTAGCCGAACAGATGCAGACCTGAGGTGGACTGGGTACCGCGGTACTTTACTCTTGGTTCCCGAATATTCATTCCGACTAAGGAGCCCATGCGGACCGCATTGGTTGCTAAAGGAATATACGCATTACTTCCGTTCGGATTATAATGTACGGCGCAACTGTCACCCGCCGCATAGATATCGGGATTACTGGTTCTCATATAATCATCCACAAGGATTGCACCATTCGGAAGCATATCCACCTGTCCCTTTAGGAGGTCATTATTCGGACGGAAACCAACGCACAGGATAATTAAATCAGCTTCATATTCGCCCTCAGAGGTTATGACTCCGGTTACTGCTCCGTCAGGATCTGCCGTAAAGCTTTTCACGGGCTGGTTTAATGCCAGCTTAACCCCTCTATCCTGAAGATCCTGTTCCAGAATATCTGTGAATTCCTTATCCAGGTATTTATTCAGAATTCGATCCAAGCCATCAATCAGGGTAACCTCCTTACCTGATTTCTGGAAGGCTTCTACCAGCTCTATGCCGATATAGCCGCCACCTACGATAATAACCTTCTGCGCTTCATTTGCTTTACTTATGATGACATTTGCCTGCTCATAATTCTTGCACAGAAGAATGTTCTTGCTGTCAATCCCCGGAATTGGAGGTATCACCGGCCAGGAACCTGTGGTGATTACCAACTTATCATATTCCTCTTCAAATTCCCTCCCGGTATTCAGATCCTCCGCCAGGACCTTCTTTGCATTGGTATCAATCTTCTTAACATTATGCCGGATCTTGACCTTAGCCCCCAACTCGGACAGCTCAGCCGGATTGGAGTAGAATAAGCCGGCCGCATCCTTAACGACTCCGCCCACATATAATGCAATTCCACAGGAAAGGAAGGATATATTATCGTTCCGTTCGAAAACTGTAACTTCTGTTCCCGGGTTTTCCCTTAATATTGTTTTTACTGCGGATGTACCAGCATGTGTGCATCCGATTACAATTACCTTCATTTTAAGACCTCCCTAATAGTATAATATATATTAATACGCAGCAATCATTCTTACTGCATCCACATTACTATGCTCATTTATATTAATAACAATAATTATTATTAATAATATCACAGATAATATAATTATGATATAGTACTTTTCTACATGTTTTTTACCAAATCCAGCCATAAAATTGTAGATAATGTTTAGGTTCATAAGCTAAGTTGTATTATGTCGTATCATTATAAAGCTATGCCGTATTGTAGTGTATGATATCGTTTACAAATAAAGCTATGATGGATTACATTGTTTATCATAAAAGCTATGCCGGATTATATTTCTTAAGAAATACAATCCGGCGTGTATGAATGACACTTCAGCTTACCTAGTTGATTCTGTTGCGGCTCAGATCTCTCTTGTTGACATGTTCTGCAACTACCTGCTTATATATCTCAATCGTGTCTCTGGCATCCTCCAGCTCATTCTTTAGTCTGGCGTTCTCTGCCTCTAGAGCCAGAACCCGCATATCCTCCTGCTCCCTGACATGTCTTCTTCCCTCTGCATACTCCGCTGCATTCTTATGCGGGCCATCCCCTAACTTCTGCATTGCTTTACCCTTAACGAGCGTGAATCTCTCTTCGCTCAATTCATTAAACCCACCTCTTGGAACATAATGGGTATGGAGCAGCTCATGGGATTTATGACTGCTCGGGTAATCAAGAAATTCCCTATAGATCGCTGAAATATAGGGATTCTCATGGGATTTGCGCAGCTCCTTCCCTTCATCCTCCTGATATAAGCCCTTCAATCGCTTTAGCCTAACCTCCGGATCAGCGGATCGAGGCTGTCCTCCTCCTGTGATACAACCGCCCGGACAGCCCATCACCTCAATAAAATGATACGGTGACTCTCCCTTTGCAATCTGCTCTAGAAGAACTTTGGCACCCTTCAGTCCGCTTGTAACAGCAACCTTCAGGGTAACTCCATCCAAAAAGCTGTATGCTTCCACGGGGTTTTCTATCAAAATCTCCGCTGTCTTGATCTGATCCAAGCCAACAATCGGAGTGACATGTAGCCCTTCAAAAGGAAGCTCACGACCGGTGACCAGTTCGTAAACCGTCCGCAGTGCTGCCTCCATGACACCTCCGGTCAGGCCGAAAATATCAGCCGCTCCCGTAGACATCCCAAGAGGATGGTCAAACTCCTCCTCCGGCAAGGCCATAAAATCAATTCCTGCCTCCTTAATCATGGTTGCCAGCTCCCTGGTTGTGAGTACCGCATCCACATTCGGATAACTGTCATTTGTCATCTCATGACGGGCAACCTCGAACTTCTTTGATGTACAGGGCATGACGGAAACCACATAGATATCCTTCGGATCAAACCCAATCTTCTCGGCATAGTATGTTTTCACCAGGGCTCCGAGCATCATATGGGGTGATTTGCAGGAGGACAGATGCTCCAGCTTCTTCGGATACTTATGCTCCACATATTTGATCCAGCCCGGGCTGCAGCTGGTTATCATAGGTAAAGTATCCCCCGGACCGGTCAGAGCATTCTTAAGACGGATCAACAACTCCGTCCCCTCTTCCATAATCGTCAGATCCGCTGCAAAGTTCGTATCAAAAATATCATCAAAGCCAAGGGCATGCAGGGAGGCAGCCAGCTTGCCGGTGACTGATGTACCCGCCTCACACCCAAACTCTTCTCCCAGCGCCACTCTGACAGCCGGAGCTACCTGAACCACAACCCGCTTCGACTTATCATGGAGCGCACTCCAGACCTGCTCGGTAGCGTCGTTTTCCTTTAAGGCACCGACCGGGCAGACCACAGTACATTGTCCGCAGAAGGCACAG
>JAEZHX010000134.1 GCA_023436765.1 Bacillota bacterium | reverse complement strand
GAGTTTTACAGTAGATGTAGTTTGTGGAAGGTATGGTTTTTCGATATATTCTTGGGTTTTGTGAGTATACTTAATTTTAAGCCGAAAGTTTTATGTGACATTTTGATGTTTGACCGAAGAGAAGGGAACGATTAAGCTATGCTCATTGCATCGAACAAATCAATAAAATATATCCTACTATTTCTGATTGGTGGTTTTGCCTACGGGGCGATAGAAAACTTATCCAGAGGCTACTCCCACATCTCTATGTTTATTGCCGGAGGGATTTGCTTTATCCTGATTGGAGAGTTGAATGAACGGGTCTCCTGGGACTTTTCACTGGTCGGGCAGATGGCTATCTCGGCTGTCATTATAACGGTTGTTGAGTTTATCACCGGTTTAATCGTAAATGTGTGGCTGAAGCTTGATGTATGGGATTACTCCGACCTTCCCTATAATATTATGGGACAGGTTTGCCTGTTATTTACGAATATCTGGTTCTTTGTTTCCTTGTTCGCCATCGTTCTGAACGGTTATCTTCGATATTATCTGATGGGAGAAGAGAAACCGCGCTATAAAATTTTTTGATGGGAAAATAGAAGCCCGGTACTTATTGTGATTGAAAGCATTTGCTTCCTTCGCAACCTTAAGTATCGGGCTTTTATAAGTTCTTATATCATTATGGTACCAGGACACAATATTTGTCCAGTAACTGTATCGGATGGTAGGAAAGCTTGGAGGTACGAAGACCCTCATCTCCGACATCCTCTTCCCTGTTAATGTATTTGATTTCCGGGGTAATGGTATTCTTGGAGAATTCCTTCACGATCATCTGATAGGAACCCGGATATTCCCGGTTAGCCTTCTCGATATGACAGTACATGGTGTCATTCACGAGTTCTCCGATTGCTATGGCTACGATGGTTCCGTCCACCTCAATAAATCCGCCGGGAAGCTTGAATTTGTCCAGATATGGCAGCAGCTCCAGGGAGCGGTCAAGCTCTTCCTTGGCCAGGTCCTTATCCTTACCGAAGCGTATCTGATAATCCATTAGAAATTCCACTATTCTGTGAAGGTTATCCGGTGTGATCTTCTCATAGCGATAATTCGGAAAAAGCTTCTTGAATTTATTGATGTGGTTCCGTTGTCCACTGAATTTGCGGCCTGCCATCTCGGCAAGGTCCTCAGCGTTATATAAGTAATCAGCCCAGTCACGGCTCGGGGTGCCGGGGATGGTACCATGATACCGATCCACCAGGGTGGACAGTCCTTCTTCCGGTACAGTACAGAACCATAGAGGAATATCCTCCTTCCTGCAGTACTCCTTAAGGGCTTCCATAGCCTTATCCAGGGAACCGCTTCCGACCGGTATGGTAAAGGAAGTTCTGCCTAAGAACTTCACTTTATAAAGAATCATATCATCAAAGATGGTAAAGCAAGTATTGTAAAAGTCACGCCACATATACATGGCCCCAACAGTATAATCTGAGGTACGGCTTATTTTATATTTAAAATACTCGGCTGCCTTCATGATGTTATCCGCATTGATTGGTTCAAACGATAACATATTCTTCCTCCTGTTACATATCAAAGTAATAATCTTCACTATATCACATCAGTGGTTTTCTGTCCAGATACACTAGGACCTAAGATTCATTATTACTATTCAGCTTTACTGAAATTATCCCGGGGATCATTTGCACAATGAAAGCTTGAATATATCAATCTTAAGTTATTATTTGATTCTTATACTTGTGCTATCCTGACGGAGAAAATATAATAAGAGTAAACGAAATATTTCGTAATAATATAAAACAGACGAGAAAAATGTATTATAATCAGGAAGGACCTAGGAAACCATGAAGCTATTATTAGTGGCAATAAACGCAAAATATATTCATTCGAATCCGGCAGTATATAGCCTGCGGGCATATGCGGATAAGTACCGGGAGAATATTATCATAAAAGAATACACGATCAATAACTCAAGGGAAGAGATTCTTCGAGATATCTATCTTGAACAGGCTGAGCTGGTTGCTTTCTCCTGCTATATCTGGAATATGGGCTTAATAAAAGAGCTTATATCGGAGCTTAAGGCTGTACAGCCGGGTGTAATCCTATGGCTTGGTGGACCGGAGGTTTCCTACCACGCCAAGGAGCTGCTGACCACCCTGCCGACAGTGGATGGAATTGTCATGGGAGAAGGGGAACAGACCTTTCTGGAGCTAACGGAGTATTACCTGGGGGAGCGTAATGACCTGGAGAGTATAAAAGGTATTGTGTTTAGGGCTAGCGCAAGATTTGAAATTCTTCCTGTAGAAGCGAAAGGTGAAACAGGGGTCGACAGTGGCAGTGTTATGGATGAAGTGGGATACCGGGAGTCCTCTCTTACAGAAATTACGTGGGAGAATATCACAGAGACACCGGCCAGAGAGCCTGGCTGTATGGATGCGCTTCCTTTCCCCTATCAGGATATGGAGCTGCTCAGGAATAGAATCGTATATTATGAGAGCAGCAGGGGATGTCCCTATTCCTGCAGCTATTGCCTGTCCTCAGTGGACCGGAGGGTGAGATACCGCAGTACAGAGCTCGTGAAGAAGGAGCTTCAGTTCTTTCTGGACCATAGGATTCCCCAGATCAAATTTGTAGATCGAACCTTCAACTGCGACAGAAAGCGTGCTCTGGAGATTTGGAGCTTCCTGAAGGAAAGGGATAACGGGCTGACTAACTTCCATTTTGAGATCACTGCTGATCTCCTGTCAGAAGAGGAATTAAGTCTGCTTGCCACCTTACGTCCCGGACAGGTTCAGCTTGAAATTGGAGTTCAGACGACGAACCCGGATACTATGGCTGCGATCCGCAGAAAGGTGGATTTTACTAAGCTATCAGAGCATGTGGTACGGCTCAGACGAGGCCATAATATCCACCTGCATCTGGACCTGATTGCCGGACTACCGCTGGAGGATCTGAACTCCTTCAAGGAATCCTTTAACGCAGTATACCGGTTGAAGCCGGATCAGCTGCAGCTAGGTTTCTTAAAGGTTCTGAAGGGTTCTCCGATGGAGAAGGAAAGCGAGCGTTACGGTATCGTGTACCGGGAGCTGCCGCCTTATGAAGTTCTGTATACCGGTGTCCTCAGCTTTCGGGAGGTCCTTACGTTAAAGAGCGTTTGTGATATGATTGAGATATATTATAACAGCGGACAGTTTCAGTATACGCTGGAATACCTGAATCATCTCTATCAGGAGCCGTTTGAACTATATCAGGCACTTTCCGGTTATTATGAAGAGAAGGGTTACCAGCGCCTTGCCCACTCCAGAATAAAAAGGTATGAGATTCTACTGGATTTCTACCGAGAGAAGGTGTTAGAATTAAGGAAGGAGAAGGGTGGACGGAAGGAGCTTAGGTTGTTTCGGGAGATCCTTCTCCTGGACCTATACCTGAGGGAGGACATTAAGAGCAGACCGGTCTTCGCTAATGAACCCCTGGAGCGGGAATGTTACAATAGACTCAGAGAAGAACAGAAGCTGGGTAAGGAGCCATTTCGCATTGAGCATTTTACTTATGATGTCATGGCAGCTGCAGCCAGCGGTGATCCGGTGAAGAGAGAGATGGACCTGCTCTTCCGATATGACAGGAGAGATCCGATCAGCTATTCGGCAGAGGTGACGATTTTATAACCGAGCTCTATGCTTATTACATCAGTGCAATCGATGATCTACATGGATATGGAATTCATATTAAGAAGGAGCCTATCCTATGGAAAGGAAAATATGATGAAAAACACAAGACTGACAGCCAAGGAGAAGGAGAGAATAGATAATATTCTCCGTGCCCTGAATCAGGAATACGGAACGGAATACCGGTGCTTCTTGCACTATGAAACACCCTGGCAGCTCCTGATTGCAACGATCCTAAGCGCCCAATGTACCGATGAGAGGGTAAATCAGGTCACTGCGAAGCTGTTCCGCAAATACAAGAGTCTGGAGGACTTCGCAGGCGCCGGGATAGAGGAGCTGGAGAAGGATATTCATTCTACGGGTTTCTATAGAAATAAGGCGAGGAATATCATAGAATGCGCAAACCGGCTATTAACCGAATACGGTGGTGAGGTTCCTAGGGAGCTGGAGGAGCTGACGAGTCTGGCAGGGGTAGGAAGAAAGACGGCGAATGTGATTCGTGGAAATATTTACCATGAACAAAGCATTGTAGTTGATACCCATGTGAAGAGAATCTCCAACCGTT
Source organism: Bacillota bacterium (assembly GCA_023436765.1). Classification (GTDB taxonomy): domain Bacteria; phylum Bacillota; class Clostridia; order Lachnospirales; family Lachnospiraceae; genus Mobilitalea. The sequence continues at coordinate 6,885 of JAEZHX010000134.1, read as the reverse complement.
TGGGCTTTACGAAGGAGGAGGATCCGGTTAAGATTGAATTCGATCTAATGAGAATTCTCCCGAAGGAGCATTGGATCCTGTACAATATCCAGATTATTACACTGGGAAGAAGCCTGTGCACCGCCAGAAGCCCTAAATGCAGCGAATGCTTTTTGAGAAATTATTGCAAATATGCAGCCATGGAAGAAAAGAAATCGTCTAATCAGCATAGGAAATTGAGCCAGAAACGAAATACTATGAAAATGCTTGATTGATCCAATAAAATAGAATAGAATACTAGTGCGGAACTAGAAATGATATGCTTCTCTTTGGGTATAATAAAAAAAAGTAATTACAAGGAATAACACGAAATCGGAAGGTTATAATAAACATTTAGGTGCTCCTTAGCTTCATCAATTCCTCGGCCAGAGCCTCTTTTCTGACGATCCTGGTGAACGGAAGGATGTCCAACAATGGATCTATCTTTTCGGGGGTATGTTGTTCCATATAGATCCCTGCCAGAAGCAAATAGGTTTTTCTAACGTCCGTAAGGCACATAACACCAAATTCAAGAACGGCTGTTGCTTCTTCCTTATTACCATGGTGATACAACCGCTCTCCCCATTTCTGGAGGATGCTGACCAGAATGGTGTAATTATTATCGTATTCGGACAGAAGATTAATATTTGCAGCTCCGTATTGCAACTTAAGCTCCGTATTCGTTAATCCCGTCAGGTTTACAATTTTCTTTGAGGATAGAGTTAAGATGGTGTCACGATAGGAATTGATGGTGGCATCTGCATGATCTGACATCGGAAGTCTCTCCAGAGGAATCGTAATAAATTCCAGCCCGGAGATCTCAGCCCTACGAGTCAAATTAGCCTGCTTCTCCCGTTCCCAGAAGAGCTCGGAGCCCTTCCTGGACAGTCGGTTGTTTTTACGTATCTCATAATTAAGCCATAGAATAAATATAAGTAAGACACCAAAATTCGTGATTATCTGCATAAGTTATACACAGCCTTCCATTATAATAAAGAAAAAGAGGTGATAAACATGTTCAATTTTCATAGCAAGAAGACGAGGAGGATCATCTCGACGATCATCGTTATATTACTGGTACTTGCCATGGTAGTTCCTACCGCATTCAGCCTGTTTAACTAACGGGAAGATGGATTTGGGATAGCTTATTATAACTATACATAATGGGATTATAAAAGTCAATTGGCGAAAGAATTGCTTGAATAATCTGACTTTTATGTTACAATAGGAAGAAGTTACATAAAACTACTATTAACAATGACATAAGCAAACTGTAAAAGGAGGATGAATAATGAGCAGGAGGAAATTATACTTATCCGCGATACTATTATTATCGATTTTCCTGACACTGAAAGGAAAAGCTAATTATGCATCTGCGGAAGAAAATAATAGAATTACCAAGGGTGTATTCATAGATGCTGTTGATGTAAGCGGTATGACAGAAGATGAAGCAGAGGATGCAGTGGACAGCTTTCTCGGAGACTTAAGAAGTAAGGGTATCGCGATCATGGTAGGTGAGAATACGGTATTCAAGACTTTAGGCGATCTGGGTTATACCTATGAGCCAAATGATAATATCAGACAGGCATTAGATCTGGGCACAGCCGGAAATCTGATTAAGCGCTACAAGGATCTGAAGGACATCGAACAAGGAAGCATCGTGTTCCCTCTCACCTTTAAAATTGACGAAAACAGCCTCAAGACATTATTGGAGACAGAGGTCACTGCATATAATATTGATCCGGTGAATGCAACCGTATCCAGAAAGAACGGAGAATTTATCTATACCGACCATATTGTAGGCAGTAAAGTGGACATTAATGCCACTGCTGAAGTCATTAAGAGTGCTATTTTAAATAACTGGAACCGCATGGATCTGGTAGTGGATGCAGTGATGACAGAGGATCTACCCATCTATACCAGAGATATCGTGGAAAAGTGCAACACTGTATTGGGAACCTATACGACGGAATATACCAGTTCCGCTGAAGGCAGAGCAGCTAACTTGGCTAACGGAGCAAGACTGATTAACAATACCGTACTATATCCGGGGGAAGTCTTCTCCGGTTATGAATACCTTACCCCGTTTACGGCTGAAAACGGATACTATGAAGCGGGCGCGTACGCCCAGGGTAAGGTAATTGACAGCATCGGCGGCGGTGCTTGTCAGGTAACAACGACTCTGTATAATGCGGTTCTGTTCTCTGAACTGGAGATTGTGGAGCGGCAGCCTCACTCCATGACCATCAGCTATGTGGATCTATCCAGGGATGCTGCGATTGCAGGAACCTATAAGGATTTAAAATTTAAGAATAATACAGATGTACCAATTCTGATTGAAGCTCATACGAGAGATAGAAGGATCACCTTTACTATCTGGGGTAATGAGACCAGAGATACAAAGAACCGTAGAGTGGAATTCGTAACCGTGGTATTAAGCGAGACTCCTCCGCCTCCGGATGTCATCGAAAAGGATCCGACCCAGCCGACCACCTATCAGAAGGTAACACAGGCAGCTCATACGGGCTATAAGGCAGAGCTTTATAAGGTAGTCTATGAGAACGATAAAGAGGTAAGCAGAACGCTGGTCAATAAGAGCTCCTATGCAGCTGAGCCCAGATATATCACTGTTGGCACGAAGGTCGTGAAGGATAAGAAACCGGATAAACCAAAGGACACAGAACAGAAGCCAGAGAATCAGAAGCCAGAGAATCAGAAACCAGAGAATCAGATACCTGAACCGACTGACAGTCCGACAGAGGATGAGGTAGAGAGCCAATCCACAGAGGATGATAACAGAACGAATCCGGATGGGCAGCTACAGGGTGAAATTTTTTGGGATCCTGAATGGGATGATGAGTTTACCCAGGAATAATTGATATCGGAGTCGGTGAGATGGAGATTGGTAAAATACCAGAAACAGTCCTAAAGAGGTCTGTACTGAAGCAACTAGGGCATAGAAGAGAGGAAGTACTCGTAGGTCCTGCCATAGGGGAGGACTGTAGTGTTCTTGCCGTTGGCGAGGATGAGGTAATCGTGATATCTTCAGATCCGATTACCGGAGCCATGAATGACATTGGCACTCTCGCCGTCCATATCACGGCCAATGATATTGCTTCGGATGGTGCAGAGGTAATCGGAATCATGCTTACGATACTTTTGCCGGAGGGTACTTCAGAGCAGGAGCTTAAGAGCATGATGGCGGAAATCGAGGCCGCCTGCCGTAAGTTGAATATTGAAGTAATCGGTGGACATACAGAAGTTACCAGGGCTGTTACCCAGCCCATAGTGACTGTGACCGGAGTGGGAAAGATGAAGCGTTCCGGGATTATCAAGACAGCCGGAGCGATGCCCGGTCAGGATATTGTAATGACGAAATGGGCAGGCCTGGAAGGGACTGCCATCATTGCTGCTGAAAAGGAACAGGAGCTTTTACAGAAGTACTCCTCCACCTTTATTGAGGGGGCAAAGCTGCTGATAGATCATATTTCCGTGGTACCGGAAGCGAGAGTAGCACGGGAATTTGGTGTGACATCGATGCATGATGTTACGGAGGGAGGAATATTCGGTGCCCTCTGGGAAATCGGTGCTGCTTCGAAGGTCGGCCTTGAAGTAGATATTAAGAAGATCCTGCTGAAGCAGGAAACAGTAGAAATTTGTGAATTCTATGATCTGAATCCCTATATGCTGATCTCCAGCGGCTGCATGTTGATTGTAACGGACAGAGGAAATCAGCTGGTGGACCGCCTCAAAGCGGAGGGCATACCGGCAGCTGTCATCGGATACATCAGGGAAGGTAATGACAGGGTTATCATAAACGAAGAGGAGAGACGATTCCTGGAACCTCCTAAAGCAGATGAACTGTATAAGGTCAAAGCGAATTAATTCTTCGTTTTGATTATCAGTTCATTACTGCTCATTCCTTATCCTTGCGGTTTTATAAGTCTATTATTGGGGGTGTCATATACATATGAGAGAACAAATTTTAATGGCAATTGATAAGAACAGTAAGTTAACCGCATCTGATCTGGCAATCATGCTGGGTAGCACCGAGGAAGAGGTGTCGGCAGTGATCAGGCAGATGGAAGAGGAAACCGTAATCTGCGGTTACCCCACCCTGATCAACTGGGAGAAGGTGAACTGTGAGAGGGTTACAGCCCTGATTGAGGTGAAGGTTACACCACAGAGGGGATTGGGCTTTGATAAGATTGCAGAGCGGATTTATCAGTTTGATGAAGTACAATCGGTCTATCTGATGTCCGGAGGTTTTGATCTTACCGTCATTATTGAAGGAAAGACGATGAGGGAAGTGGCTTCCTTTGTCTCCGGTAAACTGGCCCCGATGGAGGCAGTATTAAGTACTGCGACTCATTTTGTCCTTAAGAAATATAAGGAACACGGGATGCCCCTCGTTCAAGCCAAACAAGACGAAAGGATGCTGATCTCACCTTGAGAAATCCACTATCTAAGCAAATCGTAACGATTCAGCCTTCCGGTATCCGTAAGTTTTTTGATATTGTTAGTGAAATGAAGGATGCAATTTCACTGGGTGTGGGGGAGCCTGATTTTGACACACCCTGGCATATTCGTGAAGAGGGCATCTATTCCCTTGAGAAGGGGAGGACCTTCTATACTTCTAATGCAGGTCTGAAGGAATTAAAGCAGGAAATCTGTATCTATTTGAAAAGAAGATTTGATCTTAACTATCTGTATGATAAGGAAACGATGGTAACGGTTGGTGGCAGTGAAGCAATTGATATTGCTCTCCGTGCGATGCTGGATCCCGGGGATGAGGTGCTAGTACCCCAACCCTGTTATGTCTCCTATCATCCCTGTACGATTCTTGCCGGCGGAGTACCGGTGGTAATCGAGCTGAAGGGTGAGAATGATTTTAAGCTTACGAGACAACAGCTTCTGGATTCCATCACCGATAAAACAAAGGTTCTAATCCTTGCATATCCCAATAATCCCACCGGTGCCATTATGACCTATGACGACCTCAAGGATATCGTAGATGTTATCATTGAGAAGGATATATATGTAATCTCGGATGAGATTTATTCAGAGCTGACTTATGGATCGAAGCATGTTTCCATTGCCTCCTTCCCCGGCATGAGAGAGAGGACGATTGTAATCAACGGATTTTCAAAGTCCTATGCCATGACCGGATGGAGACTTGGCTATGCCTGTGGTCCGGCTCCAATCATTGAACAAATGCTAAAGATACATCAGTTTGCCATCATGTGTGCTCCTACGACAAGCCAATATGCCGGTATTGAGGCGGTAAAAAATGGAGATCCTGATGTGGAGATGATGAGGGATGCTTACGATAAACGAAGAAGGTTTGTTGTTCATGCATTCCGCAGCATGGGTTTGGAATGCTTTGAACCCTTTGGAGCATTCTATGTATTTCCGTGCATTAAGAGTCTGGGGATGACTTCAGATGAGTTTGCTACCAGGCTATTACAGGAAGAAAAAGTTGCAGTAGTTCCGGGAACTGCCTTCGGTGATTGCGGAGAAGGCTATCTTAGAATCTCCTATGCTTATTCCATAGAAAATTTAAAACTGGCCTTGGAAAGAATTGAGAATTTTGTTACAAAAACAAGGAAAAAATACTAATTAGTTGAAATACATGGTATATCTGTGATAAAATGCTAGCAGGATACATAGGAGGTAACTTACATGGCCACATTGAATGTAGACCACATTAACCCGTTCCTGATGGCGTCAACGAAGATTTTGAAAGAAATGTGCTTTGTTGATGCGAAATTAGGGAAGCCATATGTAAAGGATCCGATTTTTTTAGATAACACCCTGGTTATTTTGATCGGTTTCACCGGTGAGATGAAGGGTCAGGTAATGATAGCTTTTGAACACAGTATCGCATGCGATATAGCCTCAAAAATGATTATGATGCCTGTCACCCAGTTAGATGAATTGTCTCGAAGTGCAATATGTGAATTGGGTAATATGATACTTGGCAATACGGCAACAATTTTCTCTACTAAGGGAATTGATATTGATATAACACCACCGACGGTTGGCAGCGGAACGATGTCATTTACGACTAATTTCGCAAGAAATATCTGTGTTCCCCTGGAATATGAGAATGGTAAGATAATTGAAATTAATATTGCGATAAAAGGTGATTAGTTCACCTTTTTTCTTTTGGAGGATATGATACATGAACATCGTATTATTAGAACCTGAAATGCCCGCTAATACCGGTAATATTGGCAGAACCTGCGTTGCGACCGGGACAAGGCTTCACCTGATTGAACCCTTAGGCTTCCGCTTGGATGAGAAGAAGATACGCAGGGCAGGACTGGATTATTGGCAGTACCTGGACCTTACCGTATATGAGAATTATGAAGACTTCTTAAGCAGGAATCCAGGAGCCAAGATCTATATGGCCACAACCAAGGCACAAAAGTCCTACACCCATGTTGCGTATGAGCCCGACTGCTTCCTTATGTTCGGAAAGGAAAGCGCCGGAATTCCGGAGGAGCTCCTGCTGGCAAATAAAGAAAATACGATCCGTATCCCGATGATAGGGGATATACGTTCCCTGAACCTGGGAAATTCGGTGGCTATCGTCCTTTACGAAGCGCTCAGGCAGAATAACTTCGAGGGTATGCGGCTGGAGGGGCAGCTTCACCATCATAGCTGGGATGAAGCTTAAAACCTTGCTCGGATTCCCGTGTGCCAGGTACCGTGGGCCTTGGGATGATAGGTAAGGATTAACTAAGATTCAGTTTATGTACGGATTCCCGTGTGCCAGTACCAGGGGCTTCGGGAAACCGGATTTACACAATCGATTGTACTAGAGTATAACAAGGATAGTAATCTAAATGTGTTTCAGGCAGC
>JAEZHX010000213.1 GCA_023436765.1 Bacillota bacterium | reverse complement strand
TTTAAGGATATGAGGGAAGGGATCCGATATATCGGGAAACATGTCTTTGTAAGAAGACTTTTGATACTTCTGACCTTTTACTATATTTTGATCACCCCGGTTGCTTTTTTGTCACCCTTGCAGGTGGCGATCAGCTTTGGGGATCAGGTATGGCGTCAGACAGCAATTGAAATCACCTTCTCGGTCGGTATGATTATCGGTGGCCTAATTATGGCAAGCTGGGGAGGCTTTAAGAACAGAGCTTACACCGTCGCACTGGCAGGCGCCTGGATGGGTGCCGGTACCATCGCACTCGGAATTATTCCTGTGTTCTGGATCTATCTTGCTGTAATGATATTGATTGGAGTAGGCATGCCGTTTTGGAATACACCGACCATAGTCATGCTCCAAGAGAAGGTGGATGGAGAGTATATGGGAAGGGTCTTTTCTGTCATCAGCATGGTTCAATCTGTTATGATGCCCTTGGGGATGACCATCTTCGGACCCATGGCGGATGTGATCAAGCTGGAATGGATCCTCATAGCTACCGGCTTCCTGACCATATTACCCAGCCTTTACCTGATAAAGAGCAGAGTAATGGTGGAGGCAGGAAGGCCTAAGCCGAAGGAAGATAAGGCTGTCTGATAATTGGTAATAATCAGGATTATTCACGGGCTTAAACAGGTTGAACCTGAAGAAAGGTTCTCTTATCATGAATACAAGATTAAAAAAATGCCTCGGAGCGTTACCTTATCATAGGTGTCTCCAAGGCATTTTATGATGAAATAGGTAATAGATAATCAATTTATTTTTGTATCTTAGTAATGCTTCATAGGTTGGAATTAGTATCTCATGGGGATTAAGTCAATATAGTCCTGAAGAGGAGCATCCCGCAGCAGACATTCGATAATCTGTTTTCCTAAGGGATTCAGCTCAGGAGTATTGAATTTCTCGGCTTCCCTTTTGAAGAAATCAATTAAAATTTTAGCACCGGCATCATAGCCTTCGGTACCAACCTCCTGCTGACGTTCCGGCTGAAGGAAGGCCCGGCGGATATACTGACCATCCACCTTTAAGGATTCCAGACCGTAGCCCAGCAGAGTGCATCGTGCTTCCTTCAGATGCTCAGGCTTGAACTTGGCACTGCCGCGTCTTGCAATATACTCTCTGGCAACCCACTGGGGATTAAAGCTTACCTTATAAACACCGATATGCTGATTCGGTATTAATACATATCTGGTGCTGGAGGAACGTACAATCTGTTCTAAGAGTAGGTTAGCCTGCTTAACCATCTTACCGGTTGCGAAGGGCCAATAGGAACCAACTCCCTCGCTGATCATACCCTTGGAGTCCACGATACTGGGGTTATTGAAGCCTCGGGGAGCTACCAGTCTCCATAACCAGGCAAGAGCGGGGGGTAGGATATGAAACATGCCAAGGATACCGTAGGAGGGCTTCTCTTTCGTGCAAGGCGGAGTTCTCACGCCAAAGCTTCTGACATCAACCTCAACGGGTTCGCTCACGATATCGGGCACCAGACGTCTCGGAAGGATCGCTCTCGGATTAGGACAGGGTGTTCCGTTCGAATCCAGTGTATGTTCCCAAACAAGACAGGTTGCATTAGGGACACCCTGAATATTTAAGAAAATAAGCGGCTCCTTGGGCTGTGTGAAGATCTTCTCATAAGCAGGAGAGGAACCATAGCTTGTTATATTATCAAGTCTTAAGAACCAGCCGCTTTCAGCATCCTGTACCACTAGCTTCTTACTGTCATTCTGCACCTTCGGGTGGCAGAGTGCCATATCATCCGTTACCGGACGAAGATCACAGGATTCATTCAGCTCCAGGTAAAATTTCTCACCGGTCGAGAGATTCTCACCGAGAACCAGTCTTCCGTCAGCTGCCTTATGAGCAGGCTCGATCATTTCACTCTTACCTCCGCCGGAAGCACCCTCATGCATGATGACAATCTCGTTATCATATGGAGTGATAACCTTAACAGTAGAGGCATGGGCTGTCAGCCAACCTTCCTGCTCACCTATGTTCAGCAGTACGCCATAGATCCCCTTCTTGGCACTGGGACCGGGATAGAGGTTATATGAAAATACTTCATGGACTTTCTCCAATCTATTATGGACAACAACCTGTTTTCCGTCAAAATCGGTATGGCGAAAGGGCGGTGCAAGATAAACGATAGCCCGGGGATTAAAGCCGTTTGTTATCTGATCAATACTTAAAAAACCCTGTAAATCTGCGAGTCCGCAGGCAAAGAAAGCTGCATTCAGGGGTGCTATCAATAAGGAATCATATCCATATTCATAACTGCCGGACATAAAGGGAAGAACAAGAAGCTCCTGATCCTTCAACCATTCTAATGTTCTATGGCGCAACGGCTCAAAATCCTTATGGTAAACATCCTTAAATCTCGGTTTGTCAGTATCCAGCTGGTCTCCGATAATCAGGCTGTCAGGGTCACGGCGTCTCATATAATCTTCCATATAGTTTACTGCGGCACCGTTTTTACAGCGGGTAACATTAACTTCCTTAACGATACCCTTACCTTCGACCTCATATTCCACATCAAAGGTGACATTACCTTCACTGCCAAAGGAGAGACTAAGTAGTTCCTCCCTTGTCTTCGGAAACACTACTTTCTTGCTGCCGGATAGAACATTCATTACTTCTTCTGCCAAAATCATTTTCTGCAAGTATTCTTTCATTCACGAACTCCTTTACTATGCTTTACTGTTTATTATATTAATTTCATGTATTGATACACATTGCACCTATAGTCATACATCAAACTACATTTTCCACCACATTTCGGTCTGAAGCTTCTCATCCTTTTCGACTACTTCCTTAGTCATATCTGATTTCATCACATCCAGCTTTGCTGCAAGCTCATCATCGTATACGGATAGAATTTGTGCTGCAAGAATTCCGGCATTGTCCGCTCCGTCAATTGCTACAGTTGCGACCGGTATCCCTTTCGGCATCTGAACGGTTGACAGCAAAGCATCCATTCCGTCCAGGACAGATGCCTTAATTGGAATTCCGATGACGGGAAGAATCGTATGTGCTGCAATGACACCTGCTAGATGAGCGGCCTTCCCAGCTGCACATATAATGACTCCAAAACCATTGGCTCGGGCATTCAGTGCGAAATCACTGGCCTGATTCGGAGTACGGTGTGCACTCATGACATGTACCTCAACCGGAATACCAAAGCTTTTCAATGTATTGATGGCACCTTTTACAACCGGCAGGTCGCTGTCGCTGCCCATCAGAATTGCAACTTTCTTACTCATATACTACCTCCTTATATTCATATGATATTAGTATGCCAATCTTAGTGTGGCATAATTGTACCTTTAATAATAAAAAATCCGATATCTTCGCTCCCTGCTTAAGATATCGGTCTACTTACAACTTAGTTAAGGAAACTTATCTAATTTGTGTTGTCTTCCGGAGTTATTTATTTGATATCAGATCTTCAATATTTCGGTCGGCTGTAATAACGATGATTTTCTCGCCCGTCTTCGTACTGATATCAGAATGGGTGCTGACGATGGCTACATTAATTATATCTGTAATTAATGTTTCCAGATATCCGCGACCACCTTCAAACAGGGAAGACCGAACCTTCTTAAATAGTTCTATTCCTTGCGGATTGTCGGTCAGCTTCTGCTCGGATGGACTTAATATCCCTGAGAGCCTGACGATAATCATGTCGTTTATGATATAAGAACGGATTAATTTGGGACCGCGGCCCATATATTCCAATTCGAATTTACTTACGGCTTCGGAAATCTTGGCTTCCATTTGCCCCTTTGTCACGCAATCACCACCTACTTTTGCTTACTATAATATAACTGATTTGATTTGTAAAGTCAACTACTATACTGATAGGAGATAGGACAAAAATATTGTAATATTATATAATTTCATTGTAAATAATGCCAAATTATAATATAATTATAGGACAGAAGACCTATCAAGATTTATTTTTAACTATAGTAAACAGAAAAGGGTATCCCGTATCAGGAAAAGCAGAGTTCGGCTTGATGGCATTTACGGGAAATATTTTACAGGGCGGGTGACAAATGAAGCTTCGGCGTAATAAAGCTAACCTAATGATATGTTTTATCATACTAATTCTGACAGATCTTATTTACCTGAGATATGTTTGGGAGAAAAGCATCGTATTAACGAAGGAACGGGCATATCTGCTGGCGGATACTGCTGAGGTAGGATTACAGTCTGAGCTTTTTACCGAGCTGGAGCTTCTGCCTGACGATATCAACAAAACTGAGTATCATATCATCAAGGAAAGTCTGACTGAGATATCTGAACGGAACAGTTCGATCAGTTATTGCTACCTCTATACAAGAAGGGGGGATAACCTTCTCCTGATTGCATATTCCGAACCGGTTTCATCTGAATTTTATCTTGCTCCGGGCAGTGAATTTCCGTTAACGGGTGAAAAATACTTAAAAGCTTTTCAAAGTGGCGAACCGATGATAACAAAGCAGAGTAAGAACAGCGGGGGTAATTTGATCAGTGTATTATATCCTGTAAAGGATTCTCAGAGCGGAGCGGTTACTGCCGTTTTAGGAATGAATTATGAAGCCGGATCTTGGTTCCGTTATGCCAGAACCAGAGTAATGGAAAAAGGACTTAACGGTATCATTCTGATTCTGTTTTTTATCATGTTACATTATACCTTCTATAAGCAGCTCGAAATAAAGGCGGATAGGAATAAACTAAGAGAAATGAATGATAAGCTGCTTGTGAATGAGAGGATATTCCATGCTTTATTTGAGCAGGCGCCCTATGGGATTACCTTTGGTAATAATCAAAGCATTATTGTAGATTCAAATCTTATGTTCCATAAAATTGTGGGAATACCGAAGGAGGAGTTGCAAAATCTAAGTTGGATAGAGATATCCCATCCGGAGGATGTTAGAAAGGATCTGGAATTATTCGAGAAGCTGAAGAAGGGCGAAATTGACGGATATCAGCTGGAAAAGCGATATATCCGTCCCGACGGCACGATAGTATGGGCGAATGTGAATATTGCGCCGATAAAATTCAGTAATCAGGAGGCCATCAGTCATATCTGTATGATTGAGGATATTACGGAGAGGAAAAAGGCAGAAGCCAGCTTGAAAGAAAGCGAGCGAAGCAAGTCCATGCTGCTTTCCAATCTACCGGGAATGGCCTACCGATGTAATTATGACAGAGATTGGACAATGCAGTTCGTATCAGAGGGCTGTTATGAGCTGACCGGTTATCCCCCGGAGAGCTTGCTATATAACAGGGATATTACGTTCAATGATCTGATTAATCAGGATTATCGGGAGTATCTGTGGGACAAATGGACAGAGGTTCTGCAGAAGCATACTGTATTTAAGGAAGAGTATGCAATTATTACTGCAGATCATAGGATAAAATGGGTATTCGAACAGGGACAGGGTGTCTATAACGAGCAGGGGGAGGTCGAAGCGATCGAAGGCTTGATTATCGATATCTCCAAGCAGAGGAAAAGAGAGGATGAGATTCTGTTTCTTACCTATCATGATGTTCTGACCGGATTATATAACCGCAGATATTATGAAGAAGCAAAGATTAAGCTGGATCATAGGGACAAGTACCCCCTGTCCGTCATTGTGGGTGATATTAACGGATTAAAGCTGATAAATTCTGCAATGGGTCACCAGGAAGGGGATGTATTAATTCAGAAGGTGTCCAGAGTCTTAGAACATTGCAGCCGCCCCGGAGATGTTCTGGCAAGAACGGGCGGGGACGAATTCAGTATTCTCATGCCGAATACGACCTATGAGGAAGCTGATAAAATCGTACATATGATTGGCAGGATGTGTGAGGAGCAGAGAAAAAATGCTCCGGAGGAGCCTTACCATGCCAGCATATCCGTAGGCTGTGCAACGAAGGAGGAAGAAACCGTAATATTAACCAATGTAATTAAAGCAGCAGAGGAAAGCATGTACCGACATAAGCTTCTCCAGAGCCGAAGTCTGCATAGCTCAATTATCTCCACGATGAAGAACTCACTCTTTGAAAAAAGCCAGGAAACCGAAGCTCATGCTCAGAGGCTGATCACCTTATCTCGGACCGTTGGTGAGCTATTGGATCTTACAGAAGAAGAACTTAATCAGCTTGAACTGTTATCCACCCTCCATGATATTGGCAAGATCGGAATCAGTGATAATATATTGAATAAACCCGGGAAGCTTACAGTGAAGGAATGGATGGAGATGAAACGCCACCCGGAGATGGGGTATCGTATTGCGATGTCAACACCTGAGCTAGCCCCGATCGCGGATTATATCTTAAATCACCATGAGCGCTGGGATGGGAAGGGTTATCCCTATGGCAAAAAGGGGGAAGAGATACCGCTGTTATCTCGTATCATCTCAATTGCGGATTCCTATGATGCGATGACCTCGGACCGCCCCTACCGGAAGGCTATGACCAAGGAGGAAGCGATCGAGGAGATCCGTAGGAATACCGGAACCCAGTTTGACCCCATATTGACAGAATTATTTTTGAATCATGTGGTGGGAAAAGAGAATTAACAGATATTTGTTAAGTTGTAAAATATTTCTTGACAAAGTGATTTGTCTATTGCTATAATGCGTTTAATATC
>JAEZHX010000206.1 GCA_023436765.1 Bacillota bacterium | reverse complement strand
GTATAGAGAGTAGTATTCTGAAACACTGGATCAGCCGATATGCACTCTCCGGTAAACACAAGCTCTGAGCGAGCATCAAGATCGTTAATATTATTGTATGATTTTATTTTATCCGCATACATCGATACATATCTTACATCCTCCTCTTCTACAATTGGAGATGGAGTTTGATCAGTTTTGTGATTGTCAGATTCTATACCAGCCGACTCTGTAACAGGTGCAACAGACGGTTCTCTATCCGGTGCAACAGATGGTTCTCTATCCGGTGCAACAGACAGTTGACTGTTATGAAAAACTGTAGTACGACTTGTCTCAAAATCCTGCGCCGCAGAGCATGCTGTCAATGTCAATACAATTAATGAAGACATAAGTATGGATAAATATATTCTTCTCATAATTTATTCTCCTTTATTTCAAGAGCCATATATAGTCATTAGCTCGCTTCTATCATATGTCTGAGGTGTTTGAACTTGACGGTTCATCTCCAGTGTACACATTATAGACCCTGAAAAAGATACAAGAGCCATACCTAGGAAGTGCCCATACTCATGGCAAATCGAACTTTTCCTTTAATCATATGTCATGCTAATACAGTTGAGATTATTTTGATTCATTTTTATTTTAAACCTATACCAATCACTTTAGGTTATATAAGCATACATAAACCGCGAAAATTATGTAATTTGATTGACTTTTTCTACTTTCCATGAGACCATCACATGTTTTATAAACATTACTATAATTTGTATGTATCGTCAATAATACTTTACATTTTTATACTTTTTATTCGTTTTTATACTTTTTATACGTTTTTGTATTTCTATCAATTAATTATTTTATAATGTGGTTCCATGATGCATCCAATGAGAAATATACTTACCTATAAATCTCAATAGGTAATTTCGAAACACATCATAAAAAAAAGCAAATACTATCCTAATTTTGCAGACTTTTTTATCTTAGATGAGACAAAACATGCTCAATAAGTGTATTATTAGTGAAAGATTCAATTTAGTTGGTAAGGGGGTGGTTTCTTTGGATCAGGATACCTTTCAAGCGTTTGCCCGGCAGTATAAGGATACTGTGTTCCGGGTGGCTTTGAACTATCTGGGTAATACCTATGATGCAGATGATATCGTGCAGGAGGTCTTTTTAAAATTGTTTATCAGAAATAAGCACTTCGAAAGTGATAACCATGCCAGGTACTGGTTGATTCGGGTGACAGTTAATTCCTGCAAGGATTTGCTTAAGAGTTCCTGGAAAAGTAAGAATGTTTTTCTCGAGGAGGTGGAGGCACCTGTCACCTTCGAAGAACCGGAACAGGAAGACTTGTATAAAGCAATTATGGGACTGCCGGAGAAATACCGTACCGTCTTGTATTTATATTACTACGAGGAATATTCAATTAAGGAAATCGCTAAATTATTGAACATGAACGTATCCTCTGTTACAACAAGACTCTCCCGGGCCAGAAACCAATTAAAGGAGGTTTGGAAGGATGAAGAATAATGATCTTTATAAAGAAACTTTTTCACAGCTTCATACGGCAGCTAACATTAATGTTGAGGAGTATATAAAGGTGAAAAAGAGGCAGAAGCATGTATTCAGAATAGCAACGGCAGCCTGTGTCTGTCTCCTGCTGGCTGCATCCTCAACCGTATATGCCATGAATATATTTGGTCTGAAGGACATGATCATCAGTAAAGGAAATATCCCCACTCCGGCTGTTACCGAAAGTATCGGGGATGTCTCTGATACCGGGAACGATGCCGGAGGGGATGCCGCTATGAACGACGCTGCAGTAACCCCTGCAGAGAAAGACCCGGCAAATCCTTTTGTAGCCGCTAATGTTGATTTGATCTCTCTTCAGGGCTTTGCTGACTGTAATGAGAGTAAGGCTGTACGTGAATGGACAGAATTTTGTGACAATTATGATAAGGACGGTGCCCTATTGGCTCAGGTAGGCAACGGTCCGACCGGTCTTGACGATAGATATTTTCTCTACAGGGCATATACCCAGGAAATGGCCGATAAGCTGGATGAAATTGTAGGAAAGTACAATTTAAGCCTGCATAGCTCCATCATCATAATTAACAGCCAGGAAGAACTGATCGAGAGGGTCGGAACCGGCAATTTCCTCGGTACCGCGAATCAGACTGGCGGTGCCTATATGTATGAAGACGGCACCTTCCATTACGACGGTACTGCCAGCTTTGATGGTTTATCCATTACTTATCAATTCATGAACTGTAAGAAGGGAGCCTTTACCGATGTTATCCTGAATATCGGTAATCTCGAGGACTATACAGAATGGTCTTATCAAACCGACAGCGGCATCACCGTGCGTCTGGCTATGAGTCCATATAAGTCTTTGGTCATTGCAGATATGGATACTTCCTTTGTTACAATTAATGTATTGGCTGGAACCGAATATGGCTTCCTAGATGAAGCGGGCAAAATTACAGCCGCTGACTTGGAGCTCTTAGCAAATTCCTTTGACTATACGCTATTGAAATAAACAGTTGTTACGAAAAAGATGCGGTGCCTAAAAAGCTAGATTGTTTATCACATCAATCATTTAGAGAATAGCGTGCTATATTATCCATAAGGAGACCATTTGGAGCATCGGTACTTAGGTTGTGGCAGTGATTTATCTGTCACAACCTTAGTACTGTTATTAGCGCAAGTCATTAAGTTAGGTTCATAACTTAATGACTTTTCAATATGAGTGAAAACGTGTCTCCGGTGGATCATATAGCACGCTATTCGTGTTAAAACCTGACTAGTGATAAACATCATATTGTAAAAAGGCACCGCACTTTTTAGCACGGCGCCCCTACTCTTATAGTCCGTGTTCACTTATATTTTTTATTGTGTTCATGATATGTTCATGGGCGAGCCTCTCAGCCAGTTCTCCGTCACGCTGCTTAATCGCACCCAGAATCGCGGCATGCTCCATACTGGATTTAGATGCACGGTTTGGCTGTGACAGCGTTATTTTTCTGATTCGTTCCACATAATGATGGAAATCAGAGAGTACATGGTTCAGGATCTTACTGCCGGAGGCCTTATAAATCATATCATGGAACTTATTATCCAGTTCCACCAGCTGCTCGGAGTGATTCCTTCTGGCATGGAAGTCCGACAGATACAGGACTTCTTCGAGAGCCTCGACCTGCTCCTCCGTAATATGCTCACAGGCCCACTTCGCACAGAGACCCTCAAGGTAAGAACGGATCATATAGATATCGTGGATATCCTTAGATGTGATACCGGTTACGGAAGCACCCTTATTCGGAATAATAGTGACAAGCCCTTCCAGTTCCAGCTGCCTTAAAGCTTCCCGGACAGGGGTACGGCTGACACCCAGCTCTGCTGCTAACGTATTCTCCTTCAGCTCTTCATTTTCATGATAGATTCCTGACAGGATATTCTCCCTGATTTTATTAAAGACCCGTCCTCTCAGGGAATACGTCTCAGCCATTTCTTTGCGAAGATCAATATCTTCCAAGAATGTAACCTCCTTAGGTGCGTGATTCCTCCCGTGTTCATCCCTCTTTGGATTCTTCGGGAGGTTCCTTGGTTTCATGTTTTGATTACAGCTTTTCTATGGTTTCCATCATATAGTCAGCGAACTCAGCACTGGTAGCACCGGTATCCCTGCCTGTCAAGACAACCTTCTTCTCTGTTACTGTGCAGATATCAAGGGCTTTGTAGAGCTTATCTGCCTCTGTCTTATATCCGATATGAGCGAGCAGCATCGCTCCGGCACGGATCATGCTGCAGGGATCTGCATAGATATCTCTGCCCTCTTGTACCATTCTGGGAGCAGAGCCATGAATCGCTTCAAACATCGCATATCTCTTACCGATATTCGCACTACCGGCAGTTCCTACACCGCCCTGGAATTCAGCTGCTTCATCCGTGATGATATCTCCGTAGAGATTCGGAAGAACGACTACCTGGAAATCCCTTCTTCTCTTCTCATCAATCAGCTTCGCTGTCATAATATCAATATACCAGTCATCAGCAGTGATATCCGGATATTCCTTTGCAATCTCACGGAAGATATCTAAAAACTTACCATCCGTAGTCTTAATGATATTGGCCTTGGTTACCGCAGTTACTCTGGTCTTGCCGTTTGCTTTGGCAAATTCAAA
>JAEZHX010000169.1 GCA_023436765.1 Bacillota bacterium | reverse complement strand
AAATCGGTTCTGCCATTCTGTATTTTCGTGAAAACTATAAGATCTCACAAAGTAAACTTTGTAAGGGCTTATGCTCTGTACCGACACTCTCCAGGATTGAAGCCGGTGCCAGGGATGTTGACTCATTGCTGCTGGAAGCATTACTTGAGAGGCTTGGAAAGACACCGAACCAGTTTGAATTAATTTTGACGGATCTGGATTATGAATCTTATCAGAACAGAGAAGATATCAAAAAGGAGATCGAAGAGAAAAACGTACAATCAGCGGAGCGTCTGCTTAATGTCTATGAGAAGATTTTCTCTTCCAAGGGAAGTGTTCATAAGCAATTTATCGTTTCCTGCAGAGCTTTACTGAATGAGATTCAGGGCGGTGATGTAAGGACAACCATTGAACTGTTCATGGAAGCGATCGGCTATACTGTACCAGATTTTCAGACGAATGAGATCGGGGATTATTATCTGAGTAATACAGAATTCAATATTATCATCGACATTATTCAGAGAATGATTGCTGCTGATATGATAGGCCGGGCGAAGGAAATCCTATTCCAGGCGCTGGATTATCTGGATAACCATCTGTCCATGGTCGAGAACAACAGACTTTACCCCAAGGTAGCCATTATCGCTTGCAGGCTCTATCAACGGGAGAAGAATCCGGTGAGGGCCTTGGAATTATGCGAGAAGGGCATCGAGAGAAATCTTGGGAGCAGAAAACTTGATTACAGGCCGGAGCTGGCTCTGATCAAAGCCCAGACCACAGAGGCCATTGCCATAGCAGAAGGAAACCTGGAGTTAAAGCGTAAGGAATGCAGGAGACTATTCATAGAGGCATATTATATCTATGCTTTTGGTGAGGAACATGATATCGCTGAGGAAATAAAGCAGCATCTGAAGGAGGTATACACATGGGAAGATACCGACTAGGAGATATCATCAGATTGACAAGAAAGTCATTATCCATTACTCAGGAACAGCTCTGTGACGGAATCTGTTCCGTAGAAACCCTATCCAGAATGGAGACCGGTAAACAGAATCCAAACAGGGATACCTATGAACTGCTGATGGAACGTATGGGCAGAATCAGGGAACGGGCTTATTCCATGCTGTCCATCTCCGATTTTAAAGTGCTGGAGAAGATGAAGCAGTTTGAAGATTATATCCATGTGTATGATTATAACCATGCGGAGGAAATTCTGACGGAAATTAAGAAATCTCTCGGGAATACGATTTTGGACAGGCAGTTTCTGATCCGTGCGGAGAATCTGATCAGATACCGTCTGAAACAGATTACCACGGATGATTTTCTGGAGGGCCTTCAGGAGGCGATTCTGCTGACGATTCCCAGATACGGAACCATATCGCTGGCCAGTTGGCCGCTTACCTACAATGAAGCTTTACTTCTTCTGAATATCTCAACTGCATATGCGGAAAAAAACGACTTAGAGAAAGCGATAGCGATATTAGAGGAGGCCAAAAGTGCCTTGAAGCTAAGCTATATGGATGAGCAGCAGAGAGTAGTCATGCAGCTGTCCAATATATATAATCTATCAAAATGGCAAAGTGCGATAGGTGATTATGAGAAATCAACCGCTACTGCAGAAGAAGGTATAGAAATCTGCAGAAAATACAAGCTTTGCAGCACACTCCCACAATTAATTTATTGCGTTGCCTGGAATAAGGAGCAACTGATCAATATGGGAGTGCTGCCACAGGAGAATGAGAGAGAATGTATACGTGATTATAAAAAAGGTTATTATTTGGCATCTGCGTTCCAGAGCCCCTATATTCGGCAAGTTTTTGAGGGACATGTAAGGGAAAGCTTTCGGATGACGCTATCTGATGATTAAAATGTGTCAATCGGAGGCATATCGTGACATACGGTAATACCGCTTTCGGGATCGGAAGTAATTGCCGGAGCTGCCGAACCTCTAGTAACAGAGAGAGCCAGTGTGAGCTGCATAAGGATCATGGATACCGCGAATACTTTTCTTAAATTTTTCATTGTGAAACCTCCTTTAAATTAGATGATTGGGGATATTACTATTTCCTGAAATAGTAAGTTTATTTCTTAACAACCTCATTATAGTATGTAGATTTGTGATAAACCATGTCGTTTTTGGAAAATTTCATAGAAGTTTTCCAGATACGACATGGTCTTTTTATGATTAATAAAGTAAAATATGATTGGCTGAACAAAACGACTAACAGATAAGTGAGAATTCATATGGGAAAAACTAAAGAGAGCATGACGGTTTACGACAGATTAACAGGGTTACCTAGTTTGAATTTATTCAAAAATAAAATAAATGAGCTTATCCATAATAATTCCGGCACCTTGTTAACCGGGAGGAATCAGTTCGCAGTAATATACCTGGATATAGACAATTTCAGATACCTGAAAGAAACCTACGGCATGAAAGCAGGAGATGAAGTCATAAAATATGTTGCTGATTATCTGAAAGGTCTTACGGATCACAGTTCATGCTATGTTTCACGCACAGCACCTGATAAATTCGCTATCATCTGTACCGATATTCAAACAAATAAAGAACTATTGGATCGGGTGGACGAGCTTCTCAGCAATGTCTGCCAGGTCTGCCCAACAAAATACATATACTATGTCACTTTGAGTGCCGGTGTTACGATTTATCCGGATAACGGAAAAGATTTGATTTCGCTGATGCAGAATGCAGAGATTGCCGCTTACCTGGCCAAAAAGACCGGTAAAGATTATAAATTGTACACCGATGAGCTTCATAACGATATCACCGGTCATATGAATATGGTAAACAAATTGCAGGTAGGAATTGAACGCGAGGAATTTCAGCTGTTCTACCAGCCAATATATAATCTTGAGACAAATAAAGTCATCGGAGTGGAAGCACTGGTAAGATGGCCTCAGCCGACGAAGGACTATATATCACCGGATAAGTTCATACCGGTGGCTGAGAAATCCAAACAGATTTATGTATTAGAGCGATGGATTGTTAACACCGCACTAAATCAGAAGCTTGCATGGGAGAACGATGGGCTGGAGCATATAGAATTATCCATTAACCTATCTAGCAAGACGCTGGAAAGTAAAAGTAATTTTCAGAAGATTGAGGAGATTATTGCATCCTACCGGGTGGATTATTCGAAGGTTACCTTTGAGCTCACCGAGACTGCCATTATCTCGAATGTAGAATTGGCCAATGAGAGACTGACAAGATTAAGAAGCTATGGGGTCAAGATTGCTTTAGACGATTTTGGAACAGGATATTACTCCTTGAATTATCTTCTGAAGCTTCCGATCGATATCATTAAGATTGACCGAAGCTTTATCAAATCCATACCGAATTCGATTGAAGAGACGGCCATCACGAGAAATATCCTATCGATGGCACGGGACTTAAACTATATGGTAGTAGCAGAAGGGATAGAAACGAAGGAACAGCTGGACTATCTCAAACAAAATTCCTGTGATAGGGGACAGGGCTTCCTGCTATGTACACCTTTACCTACGAATAAGGTGAATGAGGTACTCAGGAAGTAATTAAATTGATACTTTCATAATGCATTTGCTATAGTGGATATAGCAACAGGTGTATGGGGATAAAAGAATGACGCATCGGAATAATGCGTCATTCTTTGCTTTTATGGAATTAGTAGAGTCAATGGGGCTCGAACCCATGGCCTTTCGCGCGTCAGGCGAACGCTCGTCCCAGCTGAGCTATGACTCCATGTGGGACAATTATATCATAGGAGGCAGAGAAAATCCAGAAGGAAAATCACCAGGACAGCAAAAATTGAATATAAACCAGCAAATCAATTGAAATCTTAGTGAATAACGATATTGGTCTATAACTCTATGCAGCTGCCGGCAGAAAGGTAAGAAGTTGATCATTTTTTATTCAGCTTTAGCTGCACATTCCGTTCTGTTGCTATGGTTTGCAAGAGGTTTGCTGCATATGCGGACTTTTCTTTCAGTGGTAAATCCTTTGCTTCGGCTGTGATATGTTCCAAAGCTGGTCTTAAGTCCTGAAGCTCTAATAAATTGACTGCGATGCAGAAAAAACTTTTACGGCGCCCATCATTGAAGTTTGCGAGTAAATACTCCAGTATTCCCATCTTCTCAACCAGCTCTGACTGATATTGTTCAATTCCAAGCCTTCTGACCTTCTCAATATCTTTCAACTGATTCCGGTGAGTGATAAATGAGTCATAAGCATCAATACCTTCATACTTCTCACAAGGATAGGTCTTGCATTCATAGCAGTATTCGATCCCGTCCTGTTTACAGCTACATCGCACGATAGCACAGGGCTGGTTACCCGGTCCGCCACCGCAGCCGGGACAGTATTTCCCTATATACATCGGACACAGACCACAGTTTAAACCACACAGTGAAAATAATGGATATTGCCGCCGATAATCCTTCATGGTACCCTCCTAAAATGATCAGTTCTCAAAGGTTTTCCTGTGATAGCTATAATAATAATCCTCCAAGGGTCTGATAATATCCGAAACGTAAGAGGAGTTGGCGCTGAAGGAATCAATCAACACCCTGGTATCAGAACCATCATATAGGAGGAGTTGCTTCTTTTTATTATCGTCCTCGGTAATATAAACGATATGATCCTCATCAAATGCATAATAGTCTGTGACATTGTCCGCTATGATAATTCCTCTCCCATCCTTATATAGATTCAGAGTATTGGTGTAGATTCCCAAACCATTATGATCATCCCAGTTGTTCAGATAGATAAATGCATCTGAATTCTCGATCCCATAGATCCAACCTATGACTTTACGATCGATCTCACGGTGATCTACATATAGAATATAATCCTCCGCCGAGCTGTTCCCGTTCTTAAGGTAGACCACAGAATTTCCGATTACAAAACTATTAGGATCATACATGATTACCTTCTCTTCATAGAGTGTTCCCTCGCTAACTGACGGACCATCTATTACTGCGGAATAGAGATCCCCACGGTTACTATGCTCGTTGTAATTAATTTCGTAATATATCTTATTATTCTTAAGGTCATAGATCAGCAGATAGAGTTCACCCTCGGCAAATTTGCCAAGCACATCAGCACCGCTGCAGACATATTGCTCCTTCGTGTCAGCAACATAATTTATTATGTAATTATATATTTCATCATAGCTTGTAACTGCCGACATATTTATTTTGTTAATCATAAGCTGTTCATAAGCAAGGATTGGCTGATCGTTACTACGATAGTGATTTATAAGTGATTGCTCATCCGAATACCTCCAAACTCGGGAGCAATTATCGCTGATGAGAGTTGATTTACCATTGGAATAATAATATAAACTATTTGTCTCCTGTAAAGGTAAATCTGAAATCTGAAGCCTATATCGTATATTTTCACGGGTACATCTCGCCAGGTATTTCTCGACAGCTTCAGAATAGCTCTTCTGATCCGGATAATCGGACTGTACCGGCTCCGGTAATGAGGCATCCTGAGCAGCCAGGTCGTCATTTACATAATCAGAATCCTTCAGCTTCCTGGGCTTCTGATAATACAGAGAGCCATCTTCATAGATGCTGATGATCGTTTCTGAGACTGCTCTGAGCCCGGAGTCTATCAATAGACGCTCCTTACAGTCCTTCAAGAGAAAGAGACTATCCTCCTTAAAATAATAAATAAGACTTAGATCCTCAGAGGCATATTTAAGGTAAGCATTTGAATCCAGCTCCTCTATCTCCCCATCGCTGGCATAAAGGAACAGTTTACAGTCAGAGGTGCGGTAAACAAGTCGGTTCCCTTCTTTGTTAATGTAGAACTCATTTACGTCATCTGCAAGCTTTTTACTTTCAATCAAATCATAGACATATAACTCTTTATTTTTAAGATAGTAAATCAAGGAGCAATCCTGATTCATGGTGAAGTTATTCACTTCTGAGTCAATTTTAAGATGCCGGATACTATTAGCAGTCAGATCGCTATAGATCAGATTGGCACTATAGTCCTCCTTCGAAGGATCGGCGTTTTCCGGATATAAGAGGGTTTGGCCGTTCTCACTGACTTTCAGGTAAAACAAATTCTCCCAGGAAAAGGGGTAGGAGGTAATGATTGTTGGTTTGATAACCTCGCCCGATGCATAGTATACCTTATTATCCTTAATATAGAACAGGTTCGGAAGTGGACG
>JAEZHX010000124.1 GCA_023436765.1 Bacillota bacterium | reverse complement strand
TTCTATAGAAAAAAGAAACAGAATAATTGAAGCAGGTTATCAATTATTCTGTGAAAAAGGCTATTATAATACGAATACGGCTGAGATTGCGAAGCAGGCCGGAGTTTCCACCGGTATCGTATACAGTTATTTTAAAGATAAGAAGGAAATCTTCTTAGTGATCATCGATGATTATATTCGGAAAATTGTATCACCGATGTTTGAGCTTGTCGAGACGATCCATCAGCCTGTAAATATATCTGCGGTCGTAAAGCAGCTGCTTCAGATGATGATGCAGACCCATACCATGACGAAATCCGTCCATGAGGAAATGGAGTCTCTGGCTCATACGGATGAGGATGTCAGGCGTCTTTACGACAAATTCATGGAGGACATGGCTAACAGCCTCCTGGATCTGATGAATCATTTAGGCATCCGTCCGACCCATGGTAAAGAAAAAATGCATCTGATCATAAACCTTGCGATTAACGTAATCCATGAGTCAGTCTACAATAAGCAGGAAGCCTATCTTGATTATAATATTCTTATGGAAGAAACGGTTAAGGTCATCACCGTAATGCTGTCTGAATGATGGTCCCATCCATTACCCCTGATCCTCCCAATGTTTCCGGTCATGAGGATTCCATGTGTTCTTCTTCCTCATGCCCCTCATCATGATAAACATACGCTTCCTCTTAAGGGATAGCGCATTTTTTCAAGGCTTTGTAGATTCTTCCAGCCTTCCTTCTGTTATCCCTCTGTATTTCTTCCTGACAGGAAATTGTACCTCTGTCAGCCAGTCTTTATCGGAATCCTTATTCCAGATCCCATCGATATAGGATTCTCTGGGATGATCGATGATCTCATATCCGTTATGTTCGATCCAGCTCATAACCGATCCGTAGGCTCTTCCCAGCGTGCTGTATGGTCCTTTATGCAAAGCACAGGCAGCCTCCGGAACAAAGTCTATCTTCCGGAATTTGACCATGTCGCTTTCCTCTTTTGCCTCGACCACTGCTTCACAGACCTCCACATCAATGTTTTCTTCCTTGTATTCCCCATCATGATAGATGTTAAAGCAATACTCCGGCTCAGCGCACTCACAGCCGAGGCGTAACATCTCCTGGCCCATCGGCGGAATAATATTGAAATAATCATCATAACTCTGAACGATGGTTCTCATCGAGGCCACGATGACCTCCGGCAGCTCCTTTATGATTACGTTATACTCATAATCAAAGCCCTCCAGCTCCAGACAGAGATAGTGTTCCACCTGCGCCAGCTTTAACGTACTTTCTGCTATCTCCTTGAGCAGCTGGGCCTTTCTCTCCTTTAAAAGCTTTCCGGCAGGAGTTCCCTTACGGACAGAAGCAATTTCCTCTAGGGAGAATCCCATCTGCCTCAGATACAGAATCTGATGGAGCACGGGAAGCTGATCCGAGGTATAATAACGGTAGCCTGAGGTATTGTCTGTATAGGCAGGCTTCAGCAGGCCCAGCTCATCATAGTACCTGAGTGCTTTCACTGTGACTTTATTCATTTTAGAAAACATTCCGATTTTATACATAGGAACTCTCCTGTTCTATTTTCATCCCGGTTCATCCCAGGATGGATTTCCATTTGATTCTATTGTAGCATTCCCCCCAGAGGGGGAGTCAAGCTGTTTACTCCCACCGGAAGAATTTTATCGAGACCAGGATACTGACTACGGCAAGACAAAGCATCAGTATCACCGGAAAGAGCAGATTTCCCATATCCGTTCCAAGGGAGAAGCCCTTCATCAGCTTAATTCCCTGTGTCAGGGGAAGTACATCGGTAATCCGCTGCATCGTCTTCGGCATTATCTCATAGGGCACCGTAGCTCCGGATAAGAACAGCATCGGGAAATAAATCAGACTGCAGAGCAGATTAGCCGTCTTGATATTCGGTGCCACGCTGGCAATCATCATACCGATCCCATACATCGCGAGAATCACCAGAAAATATGCCAATAAGAACATCCAGGGGGAACCGGGCATACGATATCCGAAGAATACCATCATGACCAGTGTAACTGCTCCAAAGGAAATCAGTGCGATCAGGAGCTGAACAGCGACCTGGATCAGCAGCAGCATTCCCGGGCTGACCGGAGTAACCTTGAAGCGCTTCAAAATCTTTCTATGCCGATACTCTGAGATGCTTAACGGTACCCCCATCAGTCCGGTTGCGCAGATTCCGATTGCCGATACTGCTCCGAAGGATTGCTGCAGCTCGGTGTATCCGGCTCCCGGGAAAGCCGGTTTATCCCCGTAGATCATTCCCAGAATTAATGCTAATCCCATCGGGAACAGAATCCCGAACAAAATGCTGTCCATTCCCCGGAAGGTCAGCTTAAGCTCAGTTTTCATTAATGCATGAAATGCTTTCATATTCGATCTCCTCCTCTCCCGAATACCAAAGGTAAGCTTCTTCAAATTTCTCATAGGGACTGCGGGCCGTTAATTCCCGAACCGTATCCATCACAACCGTCCTACCCTCCTTCAGGATGCATACCCTGTCGCAGAGAGCCTCCACCTCATCCATGTAATGGGACGTTAACACAATCGTCACTCCCTTTGCCTTCAGATCAGCTAACAGCTTCCATACCTCCCTGCGGGCTTTTGAATCCAAACCGGTAGTTAACTCATCCAGGAATATCACCTCCGGGTCCGGAATCAAAGCCTGCAGCACCGCAAGCTTCTGTCTCTCCCCTCCTGAAAGCTCTGATACTGTCCGCTTCTCCATCCCCTCAAGACCAAAGGTCTTAAGTAAGTTCTTATAGTCCAAGGGCTTCTTATAGAGAGCTGAGGTCACCTCACAAATCTCCCTAACGCGGATCTTATCCTGAAAATTTGCCTGTTGGAACTGTACTCCCAGCTTCTCAAACAGCTTCTTCCGATCCCTTGTCGGGACCATACCCAGAATCTCTGCCGAGCCGGAGTCCATCTTCCTCGTACCCAGGATGCATTCGATCGTTGTCGTCTTCCCGGCACCGTTATGTCCGAGGAGCCCGAAGATCTCACCCTTATCGACTTCAAAGCTTAGCTGATCCACTGCAGTCTTCTTCCCGTAGCATTTCGTAAGTCCGTCTATCTTAATTACAGTCTGCATCATTTGACCTCCTTCGCATCTGATTGGGTCAGTATAAAGCCTGCCGCTACAGGAGAGTCAAGTGGTATTTCATAAAATTTTTATCTTTTTTCTACACACAGGTGGAATGGCTTTTTCATTGATATGATGGCATCAAAAAAGGATCATTTCATATCATATGAAACAACCCTTTATACAGCATTTATTCCACGACAAGATTTTTCTCCTTAGCCATCCGATATTCGGCAAGTTTTCCACGGTATATTGCCTTTAATCTGGGATTCAAACGGATATCCCTGGGCTTCACCAGAGCATAATTCTTATTAAAAATCCTAATTCCGCTTTGCTCCAGTACATACGCCACAAACTGGGAGCAGAAATACCGTTGCTTTGCCTTTACCGGTATATTCAGCGCGGCAGCAATCAGTCCGAGGAAATTATAGGAATAATCGTCCTTGTTCTGCCTAAATATCTCAATTTCGTCTCTTAGCCTTATGTATTGCTTCTCGGTAATCCGTAGCCGATAGATGCTACAGGTGGTGGATCTGTACTTACCGAAAATACCATCATTGATATCTTCTTCAATAAACCCTGCATTAAATGGATTCCATATTCCGCGTCGCGCGAAGCTATACATCTCTTCCAAATCCTCATCAAAAGCAATCGATGCATGGGCATATGGCTCATTCGTATAGAAATGGATCGCTCTGGCCGGATAGGTCTGAGTCTGAGTCAATACGATGTAGACATTCTTGCATCGGCTGTTCTTCTTTTCCCTGGCTTTTTTGTTGATTAGCCTCTTCTTGTTGTTCTTCATATGGGATCCCTGCTTTAAATTTAGATTTTTATCAATTTAATCAGTGATTTGTAAAAAATATCAAAATTATTATAATACAAATCTACCGATTAATCAACTTTTAAAATATAGCTAAGATGTCAATGGTGTTATTTCAATTTTTATCTTTTTTTGAGAAAGGAGCTTTGCAGAGATCTCTCTCCACAAAGCTCCTGATGTAACTATTATTCTTATGGCTTAAGACCATGTTTTAGGTTTTGGCTTTATTTGTTCATCCCTGTGTAGATCAGGATGGCATCCCTTAAGAATGCTGCTGCCCCTGGCTGCTCCTTATCATAGAAAGCGGCGAAACGCTCATCGTCCACATACATATTTGCCAGACCGGCATGAGCTTCCTTATGATAGCTACCCCAGGTATAGGATAACCACTGGCGGTGCAGATCTGCAGTCTTCTGTCCTAATTCACCCGCCGGATCACCGGTTTCGTATGCTGCATAGAGGGTATCCAGTACCTCCTTGCTTAGCTTCTCGAATTCCTCATACTGCTCCTTCGTCATATTCATCATCTTGGCATTGGAGGCATTCACGGTATCGTCACCATATTTTTCACGGATTTCCTTACCGTATTTCTTCTCGTTTTCATCAATCAGGTTCTTCTTGAAGCCTTCAAATTTCTCTGTATCACTCATTTTTATTCTCCCTTCGGATAACGCGATCGTCCTTTCCACGTTATCAATCAATTGGCCTATCTGTTGCCTTTTTGCAAGGAGTTTCTCCCGGTGGCTTCGCAGTGCCGCTGTCTTATCGAAACTAGCTGAAGTAACGATATCCTTAATATCCTCGATACCAACTCCGAGCTCCCGATAAAACATAATTTGCTGCAGACGGTCTACTTCTTCCTGTCCATAGATCCGATACCCTGATGAGTTGATCCTGGCCGGCTTAAGGATTCCAACCTCATCATAGTATCTCAGTGTTCTTGTACTGACCCCTGCGATGCTTCCCAGCTTCTGCACTGTATATTCCATACTGTCACCTCCATGATGCCGATCTCCGGCATGCTGTATCAACGCTTCCTGGTCTAACGAATTAACGCCTTCGCCTTGTGAAACGTTTCCTTGCGATGTGATTTTCATTCTGATCACATTTGCTCCTTACAAAAAGAATGATAAACCTTTACGTAACGTTAATGTCAATAGGGAAAATAATATTTATTTTTGTATGTTGTATCTCTTCACAGTATAACACTATTTTTTACGCAGTAAAAGTTTCGTCTTATTCTATAGCATATATCTTTGATTATAAGATTAGGTATGCTTCTATCTGGCCATACTGAATTCCAGGTATCTGGCAGTCGGGTCCTCTGCTTTCAATAAAGCAGTTCCAACCAAAACCCCATGTGCCCCGGCCTCAGTAGCACGCTTTGCCTCGCTGGGTGACATAATGGAGCTTTCACTCAGCAAGAAGACCTTCCGAGAAGTAGTGTTCTCTTCTGTTAACTTAGCTAAAGCTTCCGTTGTTCCCACATTGCCGTTATCTGTTTCCCAGGTAAGTATATTCCGGTTATTGATACCAAGAAACGTAACCGGTAGCTTTGCGGCAATCTTAAGCTCAGTCTGATTATGGATCTCAACCAGAGGCTCTAAGCCAAGGGAAACTGCTTTCTCATATAGAAGCTCCAGCTGTTCTTCCCCGAGTACGGAAGCAATTAATAATACAGCGGATACTCCTAGTCTTGCAGTCTCTTTCAGCTGCTCCACAGTCCGGATAAAATCCTTGCGCAGCACCGGTACGGATACTGCCCTAAGGATCTCCTCCAGAAGCTTCACTGACCCTCCATAATGCTCTTCCTCCGTAACCACCGAGATGACAGGGGCTCCGGCTGCCACTAATGCTCTGGCATATTCGACCGGGTCCCTTCCCTGCATTAGTTCGCCTTCACCGGGAGATCGTAGCTTAATATCCGGAATTACCGGCAGATAGCCTTCCTCATATCTCTTCCAAAGTGCCGGGGTACAGAAACCCCTACTTATAAGCATGGGAAGCCTCTATGAACTGGTTCAGTTTATTCTGAGCGGCACCGCTGTCAAGAATTTCTGATGCTAGTTTGATACCAGCCTTTATGGTATCTGCTTTCCCGCCAATCATCAAGGCACCCGCAGCATTTAAGAGAACTGCCTGCCTTCTGGGTCCCTTATCCTTACCGGAGAACACATCCTTTATCATTACTGCATTGGCCTCAGGGGTTCCGGTTGCGATATCTACTAGACGGCAGCGGTTGATACCAAAATCCTCCGGTTCAATCTCATATGTAGTGATAATTCCCTTATTCAGCTCATTCACCCTGGTCTTTCCCAGAAGGGATATCTCATCGATCCCATCCATTCCATGTACAAATAAGGCTCTGGTATAACCGAGGGAAGCAGCTACATGGGATACCGTATCCAAAAGCTCAGGACGGTATACCCCCATGACATGCATGAAGCCTGAGAGGGATTGATTAAGGGTCCGATGATGGTATAGAATATCGTCTTGATGCCGAGATCCTTCTCTGGCGGAAGGACCTTGCCCATAACAGGATGGAATAAAGGTGCATAGAGGAAAGCCATTCCCACCTCCTCAATCAGCTTCTCCACAGTTTGCGGCGTGTGATTGATCTGTACTCCCAGGGCTTCCAGTACATCGGCACTGCCGGACAAACTGGAGATAGATCTGCTGCCATGCTTTGCTACTGGGATTCCCCCTGCTGCAGCTACGAAGGCTACCGCTGTTGAGATATTAAAGGTACTTAACCCGCCACCGGTACCGCAGGTATCCATCAGCTCGCCCTCAACCTTCGGGCTGATATGAATACAATGATCTCTCATTGCCTGTGCAATCGCAGTAATTTCGATCAGAGTCGGTCCCTTCATTAACAATGCGACCTGGAAGCCGGCAATCTGAACATCGCTTAATTCATCATTCTTAATGGCAACAATCAAACTATATGCTTCTTCTGCAGTAAGATTTTCTCTTGCAGTAAGCTTTTGAAGAACATTTTTAATCATATATACCTCCTATATTCTATCATACCCGGAACAATTGAGCGTGATCCCCCTATATCAATGAGAGCTTACATTTACATGACGAGACGGGCATTCTCAGTTCTCCCATGTTAAGATGCTTTCAACTTCCCTTTTTAGCACTTTCTATCGCAGCTTTCATGTTCCTGACATATTCCTCAACCTTAGGAACACAATCCGTTCCATACTGTTCAGCAATCTTAACGATTGCGCTTCCCACGATAATACCGTCCGCATATTCCGCCACCTTTGCTGCCTGCTCCGGAGCTTGAATTCCAAAGCCTACCGCACAGGGAATGTCCTTAATTTCCTTCACCTGTCTGATCATCTCCTGAGCCTCCGTTCCCAGCTCCCTGCGCGTTCCCGTTACTCCCAGGGAGGATACACAGTAGAGGAAGCCTTCCGCTTCCTTGGCAATCATATTGATCCGTTCCTTGGAGGTAGGTGCTATCATGGAGATCAGCGCTATTTCATACAGCTTACAGAAGGGGAGCAGCTCCTCCTTCTCTTCAAAGGGTACATCGGGAACAATGACAGCGTCCACTCCTGCTCTCCTGCAACGCTCCATGAACCGTTTCGTCCCATAAGTGAAGACCGGGTTCACATAGGTCATGAAGGCAATGGGCACCATACAGGTAAGCCTTATTTTCTCCACCATATCAAAAATAAGATCTGTAGTTGCACCTGCCTCCAAAGCCCGGACATCTGCGGCCTGGATGACCGGTCCCTCTGCGATGGGATCAGAAAATGGTATCCCTAATTCAATCAGATCTGCACCTGCCTCCGCCATCTTATAAACCAGCTGTTCTGTAATTGTAAGATTGGGATCACCTGCTGTGATAAAAGGGATAAATGCTTTCCCCTTCTGAAATACCTGTTCTAATCTATTCATAGAGATTCACCCCCCTGTAACGGGCTATCGCAGCCACATCCTTATCTCCTCTGCCTGAGAGATTAACTACAAGGATCTGTTCCTTCCCCATCTGCGGAGCCAGCTTTTTCGCATAGGCTACCGCATGGGCACTTTCCACTGCCGGGATGATGCCCTCTGTCCGGGATAAGTATTCGAAGGCCTCCACTGCCTCCTGATCTGTTACCGGGACATATTCCGCCCTGTTACTATCCTTTAAGTAGGCATGTTCGGGTCCTACTCCCGGATAATCCAGACCTGCCGAGATGGAGTAAACCGGCGCAATCTGACCATACTCATCCTGACAGAAGTAGGATTTCATTCCGTGGAAGATACCTACGGTGCCTGTTGCCATCGTTGCTGCCGTCTTCCCAGTCTCCACCCCGAGTCCTGCGGCTTCACAGCCAATTAGCCTTACCTCCGGATTCCCAATAAAATCATGAAAGATACCGATGGAATTACTGCCTCCGCCTACACAGGCAAGTACGGCATCCGGTAACCTTCCTTCCTTCTCCAGAAGCTGCTGCTTTACCTCCTTACCGATGATGCTCTGAAAATCTCTTACAATGGTCGGAAAAGGATGCGGTCCCATCACGGAACCGAGCACATAATGGGTATCCTCTACCCGCTTCGTCCATTCCCTCATAGTTTCATTGACAGCATCCTTCAGTGTCTGTGTTCCCGAGGTCACGGCATGAACCTTGGCACCTAACAGCTCCATACGGAATACATTCAATGCCTGGCGTTCCGTATCCTCCTTCCCCATGAAGATCTCACACTCCATCCCCATAAGAGCTGCAGCCGTTGCAGTCGCTACTCCATGTTGACCGGCACCTGTCTCAGCAATCAGCCTGGTTTTTCCCATCTTCTTCGCCAGCAGTGCCTGCCCCAATACATTGTTGATCTTATGGGAGCCGGTATGGTTTAGGTCCTCCCGCTTCAGATAAATCTTAGCACCCCCCAGAGCCTTCGTCATCTTCTCCGCATAGTACAGAAGTGAAGGCCTTCCCGCATAGTTATTCAATAGATCCGTCAGTTCCTTCTGAAAGCCGTCTTCCTTGCTGTAATAACAATAGGCTTCTTCCAGCTCAATGACAGCCTTCATCAGCGTCTCGGGAATATACTGCCCTCCATGTATTCCAAACCTGCCCTTTGACATCCTAATCACTTTCCTTCCTATAATTCTCCTCGGAATATTTCTTCCGCTTTTCTTCTTCAGTCTTTTAAATTTAGACTTTTAACTTCAGTCTTTCAACTTTAGTCATTCTTCCTAAGTCTTTCTGACTTATTTTAATCTGCTCAATCTTTATCCTTCTCCGATATCCCTTATCAGCTGAACCAGCCGCCGTAGCTTTTCCGGGTCCTTTCTTCCTTCTGTCTCCACCCCGGTACTTACATCAATTCCATAAGGTTGATATCTTTGGATGGCATCCAGAACATTTGAGGAATTGATACCACCTGCCAGGAAGAAGGGTTTCTCTATCGCAGGGATCAGGGACCAGTCGAACTTAACACCGCTGCCCCCATATTCCCCCTCGTGATAGGCATCCAGCAGCAGGTATTCACTCTTCAAGGTTCCTGCACGATGAATGTCCTCCACGCTTCTCACCCTGGCCGCCTTGATCACCGGGTTTTGTACCCTGTTTTTAAGGAAAGCGATATATTCATTGTCTTCCTCACCGTGCAGCTGTATGATCTCGATGATCTTCCTTTTACAGAGCCGCAGGATCTTCTCTCTGTCTTCATTTACGAATACCCCGACCGGTACAATCCCAGGTGCTAGCTGCTGCTGAAGCTCCGAAGCCAGCTCCTCACTGATACGTCGGCTACTCTGTGCGAAGACAAACCCTGCATAGTCCGGCTTCACCACGTTCACAGCCAGGACATCCGCCATTGTCTTTATTCCGCATATCTTTATTTTTGTTAAAGCCATATCAACTCTCCTCATCGCTCCTTAGCTCTGACAGCAGCTTCTTCTTATCGTTGCTTCTCATCAGCGCTTCCCCGATCAATACCGCATCTACTCCGGCTTCCTCAAGTAACCTGATGTCCTCCGGTGTATGGATACCGCTTTCTGCAACAAACAGGATATTCTGGGGTACCTGCTTCCTAAGCTCGATGCTGGTCATAAGATTCACAGTGAAGGTCTTCAGGTTACGGTTATTTACCCCGATGATTCCTGCCCCCGACTGCAGTGCCATCCCGACCTCATTCTCGGTATGAACTTCCACCAGCGCAGATAATCCAAGCCGCTTCGTTATCATCAAAAAATGCTTGAGCCTTTCCTCTGTAAGAAGGGAGCAGATCAATAGCACTGCATCCGCTCCAATCCGCTTCGCCTCATAGAGCTGATACTCGTCGATGATAAAGTCCTTCCTGAGAACCGGTATACGAACGGCTCTGCTGATCTCGGACAGGTATTCGTCCCTCCCGAGGAAGTAGTCCGGTTCTGTCAGTACGGAGATAGCATCCGCACCTGCCTGCTCATATTCCTTCGCGATGTTAAGATAAGGGAAATCCCCGGCTATGATCCCCTTGGACGGGGATGCCTTCTTTACCTCGCAGATGAAGGAAATCCCTTTTCTTCTGAGTGCTGTTTCGAAAGCATAAGCAAGACTTCCGCTAAAGCTCTTCAGCTGTTCCTTCTCAAATAATTCTGACCTCAGCTGTTCTAACGGGAGCTCATCCTTCCTTCGCTCCACTCTTAGCTTTGTTGCCGCTGCAATCTGTACCAGGATATTTTGCTGTTTCGCCATGCCATTTCCTTTCTCACAATTATCTGCAATTTCTCTGTCAGTTTCTTATAGCTTCCTTCGCCTGTAACAATT
>JAEZHX010000060.1 GCA_023436765.1 Bacillota bacterium | reverse complement strand
AAGCGGGAGGTAATCCGTATCGTTACTCCCGGTACGAATCTGAATACTCAGGTGCTGGATGAGACCAGAAATAACTACCTGATGGCAGTCATACATACGACCAATTCCTACGGCATCTCCGTTGTAGATGTTACAACCGGAGATTATTTTGTTACTGAGGTGGACAATTCCCGTAAGCTGATGGATGAAATCTATAAATGGTCCCCCTCCGAAATCATCTGCAATGACACCTTCCTGGTATCCGGGATTGATATCGAAGCCCTCAAAAGCATCAATCAGCTTACACTGTCTCCGCTGGAGCCCTGGTATTTTGATGATGCCCTGTGTGTTCGTGCCCTAAAGGAGCATTTTAAGGTCGAAGCTCTGGAGGGAATTGGTCTTAAGGATTATTCGATCGGTTCTATCGCTGCCGGCTGTATCATGCAGTTCCTCAGGGAGACGCAAAAGAACTCCCTGTCCCATATTACGAAGCTTACGCCTTATACCTATGAGAAATACATGCTGCTGGACAGCTCCACGGTCAGAAATTTAGAGCTTACAGAGACGATACGCGAGAAACAGAAGAGGGGTTCCCTGCTGTGGGTCCTCGACAAGACGAAAACTGCCATGGGTGCCAGATTACTCCGAAGCTACATGGAGCAACCCCTGATCGATTATGATATGATAGTTGAACGTCTGGAAGCAGTTACTCAGTTAAAAGAAAATATGATTACCCGGGAAGAGCTTAGAGAATATCTTAATCCGATTTATGACCTGGAGCGACTGATGGGTAAGATCAGTTATAAAAGTGCTAATCCCAGGGACCTGATTGCGTTCAGTACCTCTCTCTCCATGCTTCCCCATATCAAATTCCTGTTACAAAGCTTTGAGACCGGGCTTCTGAACGGGATATACGAGGAATTGGATTCCCTTGAGGATATTGCCGGTCTGATCAGCCGGGCCATAGCTGATGAGCCGCCTCTGAACGTAAAGGAAGGGGGCATCATCCGGGAAGGCTACCACGAGGAGGTGGACCGCTTAAGGAGGGCAAAGACCGAGGGCAAGGACTGGCTCATGGACTTAGAAACCAAGGAGCGGGATTCAACCGGAATTAAAAACCTGAAAATCAGATATAACAGAGTCTTCGGCTATTATCTCGAGGTGACGAATTCCTATCAGAACCTGGTACCGACAACCTGGACCAGGAAGCAGACGCTTGCCAACGCAGAGCGTTATACTACCCCTGAGCTGAAGGAACTGGAGGATATTATCCTGGGCGCCGAGGACAAGCTATTCTCCCTGGAATATGACCTGTTCTGTGAGATTCGTGATCAAATTGCTCTGGAGGTGAAGCGAATACAACAAACTGCGAAGGCCATAGCCAAGCTGGATGTATTCGCCTCCCTGGCCTTGGTGGCCGAGCAGAATAATTATACCAGGCCGGAGATGAATTTAAACGGAGCCATCACAATTAAAAACGGTAGGCATCCTGTCGTGGAGAGAATGATCTCCCATGACATGTTTATTTCCAATGATACAATGCTAGATAATATGAATAACCGTGTTTCCATTATCACTGGTCCTAATATGGCGGGAAAATCCACCTACATGCGGCAAACCGCACTGATCGTGTTGATGGCACAGATCGGCAGCTTTGTACCTGCGGACAGCGCCAGCATCGGCATTGTGGACAGGATCTTTACCCGTGTCGGAGCCTCGGATGATTTGGCCAGCGGTCAGAGTACCTTCATGGTGGAGATGACCGAGGTATCAAATATCTTACGAAATGCTACAAGGAACAGCCTGCTCATTCTCGATGAGATAGGCAGGGGAACCTCCACCTTTGACGGCTTAAGCATTGCCTGGGCTGTGGTGGAGCATATCAGTAATTCTGCTTTGCTGGGTGCCAAGACACTTTTTGCCACCCATTACCATGAGCTTACCGAGCTGGAGGGCCGGCTGGAGGGTGTGAATAACTATTGTATCGCGGTGAAGGAGCAAGGCGAGGATATCGTATTCCTTAGGAAGATCGTGAAAGGCGGCGCAGATAAAAGCTACGGAATACAGGTGGCAAAGCTGGCAGGAGTACCTGCCGGTATTCTGAAACGGGCTTCCGAGATAGTAAACGAGCTGACCGGCAACGATCTTGCCCTGAAGGCTAAGAATTTGTCCGCACCGGAGGAACCGAAGGAGGAATTTATTCAGGAGCAATTATTCTTCCACGGATTTACCTCGGAGGAGCCTGTTAAATCGGTCAAGAATGGGAAGAAACAGAAGAATACCGATCAGTTCTCCTTATTCTCCATGGCGGGAAACGAGGACATCGTCACGGAGCTAAGAGATCTGGATATCGCCAGACTGACCCCGATCGATGCGATCAATAAGCTTTATCAGTTACAGAAGAAGATCAAGGATAGAATATAATTAATGAAAACCTGTAGTAAGAAGAATTTAGAATTATTATATAGAATTATTATATAGAAATATTTTATAGAATTATTTTATTAAAAATTTTTTATAGCATTTTTCTTTAGTAGTTATTACACTGATATTTCGCGGGGTACAGAATTCATTCATAAGAGTTTTTAAGCAGATTGGAGATTACTATGTCATTCATTCATGTTTTAGACGAGCAAACCATTAACCAGATTGCTGCCGGTGAGGTTGTAGAGCGTCCCAGTGCCGTGGTCAAGGAGCTGATCGAGAACGCCATGGA
>JAEZHX010000052.1 GCA_023436765.1 Bacillota bacterium | reverse complement strand
ATCAATCTCGGCGGATGGTTATCCCAATGCGATCATAGCAGAGAGACTTATAACAACTTCATCACAGAAAAGGACATTGATCGCATTGCATCCTGGGGACTTGATCATGTAAGATTGCCCATTGATTATGAGCTTGTGGAAACAGAGGACGGTAAGTATGTGGAAGAAGGCTTCCGGTACATAGATAATTGCCTTGAATGGTGCAAGAAAAACGGTCTTAACATGATTCTTGACGTGCATAAAGCTGCGGGCTATTCCTTTGATGAGTTTGAGGCCTCGACTGATTTTTTTGAGAGCAAGAAGCTGCAAGACAGATTTATAGCCCTTTGGGATGAATTATCAAAGCGTTATGGAAGCTACGAGGATCGCCTTACCTTTGAGCTGTTGAACGAGGTCGTCGATCAGGAGGTCGCCGTCATATGGAACGACATAGCAAAGCGCACCATAGAAGTGGTCAGGAGAAATGCTCCGACAATCAAAATAATCCTGGGTGGTGTACGGTATAACAGTATTGATTCAGTTAAACTGCTGGATATGCCCTATGATGAGAATATCGTCTATACCTTCCACTTTTATGAGCCCATAATATTTACACATCAGTCCGCTTATTGGGTGAAGAAGATGACCCCGGAGTTTAGGACAGCCTATCCAAATGAATTTGCCTGCTACAGATCGGAAACAGAAGAGTATCTTCCCAAAGAAAACGCTGAACTTTATAACAATCTGACACTTGATCAATTTGATCAAAAGTTCTTTGATACTATGTTTGCAGAAGCTATTCAGATCGCAGAGGAACGTAATACTGCACTGTACTGTGGGGAGTACGGTGTAATAGATCAGGCGGATCTTACCTCAACGCTGAATTGGTATTCAGATATTCACAGCACATTTGAAAAGTATGGAATCGGAAGAGCTGCCTGGACCTATAGGGGAAAGGATTTTGGGATCACTGATGAGCATTATGCTCCGATCCTTGATCAACTAATCAAATTATTATAAACAAAGGTATGGGGTGAACGTTTTATTATCAGAAAGGAGAAGGAAATGAAAAAAGTATTGTATCTCTTATGTGGAATGGCATTGGTGCTTGGGTGCTTTTCCGGATGCAAGAAGGATGACAAGGCACCAACAGAAACACCTGTAAACACAGAAACAACCCAAAAACCCGAACCAACTCCAACTGTAGCGCCGACTGAAGTACCACAACCGCAGCAAACAGCGGCACCGGAGCTACCCGGCTATCAGCTGCTATGGAATGATGAGTTTGATGGTGAGAATCTGAACACCGATATCTGGAACTATGAGCCCCACGAACCGGGTTGGACCAATAATGAATTACAGGAATATACGACTTCAACGGATAACGTCTTTGTCAAAGACGGTAATCTGATCCTGAAAGCAATTAAGACAACTGATGCAGCAGGAAAGGACTATTACACCTCAGGTAAAATCACAACTCAGAACAAGCAGGATTTTATGTATGGTAAGGTGGTCGTGAGTGCTAAGGTTCCGAGAGGACAGGGTCTCTGGCCTGCGATCTGGATGATGCCGAAGGTTCAGGAATTTTACGGTGAGTGGCCGAAATGCGGTGAGATTGACATTCTCGAGGTTCTGGGAAATCAGGTTGATACGGCCTATGGAACTCTTCATTATGGCGAGCCTCATGCACAGCAGCAGGGTACCTATGTACTGGAGGGCACTACCTTCGCAGATGGCTTTCATGAATTCTCTGTTGAATGGGAGCCGGGTGAATTCCGCTGGTATATCGATGGTAATCTCTATAAAACAGTAAATGATTGGTTTACAGCCGTAAATGGCGAAGAGGAGAAACCCTATCCCGCACCCTTCAACCAGCCCTTCTTTGTGCAGCTGAACCTAGCTGTAGGTGGGAACTGGCCGGGTAATCCGGATGCGACCACGGACTTCAACAAGGCTGAGTTTGAAGTGGATTATGTCAGGGTATATCAGAAGCCGGAATATGACCTGAACGTCAAAAAGCCTGTAACGGAATTAGTTGAACCCGAACCCGGTGCTAATTATATCCATAACGGCGATTTCTCCGTTACCGAGGATCTGAACGATGACGTGGATTGGAAATTCTTGTTGTTTAATGGCGGCGAAGGCTCAGCTGAAATCAAGGACGGCAAGATGATTATCACCTCGCAAAATGCCGGAACGGTTGACTATTCCGTTCAGCTGGTACAGCCAAACCTCGCAATGAGAAAGGGCTCCAAGTATAGAGTAACCTTTGATGCTTACGCCTCTGAAGCAAGAGATATTATCGTATGTGTATCTGCCCCCGATAACGGATGGGTCCGTTACCTACCTGATACAACGCTGACACTATCCACCGATTGGCAGACCTATACCTATGAGTATGAAATGACTACGAAGGATGATCCCAATGGCCGACTTGAGTTCAATCTCGGTAATCGTGGCTCCATCGCAGAGGTTAATATCACAAATGTAAGGGTAGAAAAAATTCAATAACAAGGTGGATGAGTGACATACTCCCTTCAGGATGTCATCAATTATAATTGTTGCAATAAAAAACTCGCCGAACGGCGAGTTTTTTATTGCCTAAGCTTTATAGGACCTGAACCCGATAGGCAGGAGATTGAGGAGGTATGCTTAGGGTCTGAAATATGGCATGCTCCACCTGCACCAACTGCCCGGGTAGAATCTCCCCTAATGAAATGACATTTCCCTCTCTGTCCAGAATCACAGTTTCATCAGAGATGGTGAATATCATTTGATCATAAAAGTCATAGGGATTTCCTGTGAGGAGAAAACCATTATTTACATCAACACTCACAACACGGTCCGTTGTTAAGCTAACTTCGGCTTCCTCCTGTAGTACTACAATCCGATAAGCGTTTGATTGGGGAGGTATACTTCTTGTCATTGCTGCGGAAAAATCCGCCGCGATACGCATTCCCGGTTCTAAATCATACAGATCGAGTAAATCTTCACTCTCATCCATGATTATGGTATTATTCCCAACATTAAGTCTGATTTCCTGCTCCAAAATCATATTATTTTCATCATTTACTCCAAAAACGATTAATACATATCCGGTACTTTCGGTATATGGCACTACCTCTTTCATATAAGCGTTTTCTACATGTATAACTGAATCGTTTATAAATAACATACCCTGAGAGTCGGAACCCTTACTATTCATAATCATCCTCTGAATTACATTTGTTCTAATAATATCATATGTTCGAACGACAAGAAGTTACTGATTCCGAAATGAAGATTTTTATTTGTTCGTTATCAAAGGCTTATGTTCGGCCCAAAATAGTCCTTTATATCCTCAAGGTAATCCCATAATTTCTCATAATTCATGCTGTAATACACCCGATTGGCGCTCAGCTCTGTCTTCAGAAGACCGAGCTTCATTAATGCATTGACATGATAGGAGATGGTTGCCGTCGACAGGCCTAGCTCACTTGCTATCTCCTTCCCATAACAGGGCTTTTTCGATGTCATCTCCAGTATATCCACTTTACTCTTATCACTAAGTAGCTTGCCGAAATTTACGATATCCTCAGAACCCATCTTCTTTCTGTTGATGTTAAGACGGTGGTCCAGCATTACACCAATTCGAAGAATATCTATGCATTGCGTATCTGTCTTGGTCGAAAAGGTCACACTGATGGGATGAAATATCATCGGGAACAGTACAGTTCCCAGCTCGCTCTCTTTCCAGGTGATTTTGAGGTTTTGCTGTACCAGTTCTATGATATCGTTATTTCCCTGCATATTTGTCCAATAGTCATAAAACCGCTTTTCCATCTCGTCAATCTGCTCACTGAATTTAAGCTCCAATAAATCAATTACTTCCCGTAGTATAGCAGTGACTTCATTATAGTATTCTTTCTGATTATGAAAAATCTGGAGTACATCCCATTTCACATCCTTATTGCAGGCAGCAGCGTCAAGAAATCTTAGGAAATCATCATAGGTATGCAATCCTTCGATAGAGGTATCATCTTCCTCATCGATATTGACGACACTCGCATATATTTTAATTCTGTCCTCCTCTTTCAGATCCCTTACCCGCTCCTCATAGGTTAAGAGCTTATTCTCAGTATTGTGAAAATCCCAGAGAAATGCAAAGGATGCATTAAAGAAGAAGTTGATGTTCTGTGATTTGAAATAATAATCAATCCGGTCCTTTTTCGGTGTTAATTTTTCCTTAACAGCTTGATATATTTCAAGAATCATATCCCAGATATGATTATATTCCTCGGGGTCACCCTGATAACTACCCCGATATTCCTCCTTCATCTGCTCCATAGCATCTTTATTTGCCCACTGATACAGGATAAGTAAGGCTTCATCTACAAGATTAGCATGCTCCCGTATCGTTAATCTCTCCTTCACTCACTTCCACCTCCGTTTTCTGATCTATCTCCATGACAGCGATTCTATTTCTGCCAAATAACACGATGCATATGATAATCTCCAATACACCTAACACCATTAATATAGCTCCTATCGTTATAAAACCGGTCAGAGCACCTAAGATAAAGGACACGATAGGCATTGCGGCAACCACAGAAGCATTCATGATAGCTGTGACTCTGGCAATATAGCTTTCTTCTATTGCCTTCATAAACTCCACTCCAGCGAAGGTATTCGCTATCCCTATTGCTGCACCAAGCAGGAAGGAGCTGATGGCTACGGACGTGTAAATCAATAGTGGAAGATCTATCAGCTGCCCTATCGCTACAAGGCCTAAATAGTAACCCGCGATTGCGTACCCACAGATACACATAATCGCATACCGGCTGATCCTGGTACTGATAAAGGGATAAAATGCTGCGCCTAGTATCGTTCCTACCGTTACGCTAAAACCCATTACCGACAGCATAATCTCATTTGAATGCAGAACTTCACTGACCAGCGGTGCCTGAAGGCTATTCAGCGGTACTAAGACCGCATTCAGAAATATTGCGATCGTAATCATATATCTTAAAAATGCCCTTCCCTTCAGATAACGTACTCCACCCTTCAGACTGTCTATATATTCCTTAGGGCTGATTTTTACTTTTGTCAACTGGGTATCCTTCGTTCTAAGTGTTACTATAATCAACGCTGACAGAAAGAAGGTAATCATGTCGATATAAATCGCCGCAGATAGCGAAAATACTGAGATGATCACACCTGCCATGCCCAGTCCAATCAACTCCATCGTACTGCACACGCTGGTATTAAAGGAGATACCGAAGCTATATAATCTCTTATCTAACAGCTTCGGAAGCAATGCACTGGAAGCCGGGTTACGGAAGGCTTCCGCACTGGATATAATAATTGTACAGGCAAGCATGATCCATTGATTTAAGAAGCCAGCCAGGTAAGCAGTCGCTACGACACCAACACATATGCCTCGAATGATATCCGTCAAAATCATAATTCTTTTCTTATTCATGCCTTCCACTGCTGCCCCGGCGAAGGGCTGCAGGAGTATGGTCGGCACCCGGTTAACTCCGAATATAACCGCTGACCAGGCTGCACTCTGGGTAATCTGATACACCAGCCAGGCAAAGGCAATACTGTCAATGGAATCACCGAAACGGTTAATCACGGCTGCGATGACTGTCTTCATATATTCCTTTTGTTTTAGGATCTCACGATATCCAATCTTACTTTCTTCCATATATAATCCCCCCTATCAAATATTTACTGTTTGATATTATCCTAACATGTTGTTTTATATGTGTCAACATCTTGTTAGATGAATATCTATAGATTTATACTATGCATATCTAACTTTCTGTTAGCCAGACAGAATACTGTATGATACAATGGACCGGGGGAAGAACGAGGATTAACTCAAAATTTATCTCATCCATCTGGATTTGTTTGAAGTACCACCGGTAATTTACCGGTGGTACTATCATTTAGCTGATTTATTTTTCTTATCGTTTACTCTTTATTTTCCCGGTTCTTTTTTAGGTCAAGCATTCCTGTAATAATACTGATGATAGAAACAATCAGAATACCGATATAGACAGGGTCTGAAATCTCAATGATAAACGAAAAAGTTGTCGATTATCTACGACAGCAGGAATGAATATCGTATTCGTTCCTACCGCAGCGATATCCTGAAGAAGAACTGCAACAGATCCGATATTATCTTTCTATAATTTAACATAATTTACACTTGCAACCA
>JAEZHX010000046.1 GCA_023436765.1 Bacillota bacterium | reverse complement strand
TTGCGAATCAATAGTCGGGAAAGTTGCCTATAGATCATCTAGTGGACTTCTAATATTACTCAGCTTTTTCTCCGTAACATGCGTATAAATCTCTGTCGTCTTGCTGCTGCTATGTCCTAGGAGCTCCTGAATATATCTAAGATCAGTACCCCCTTCCAACAGATGTGTTGCAAAAGAATGTCTTAATGAATGTACCGATACATTTGCTTTTACCTTGGCTGTCGTACATGCATTTTCAAATATCCTTTCAACGGTTCTTTCTGTCAGATAGCTGCCATCCTTCCCACCAGGGAATAGCCACAATTCTGGCTTATATAATAAGTAGTACTTTTTGAGTTGCTTTAAAGCAACTTCCGACAGAAGAGTATAGCGGTCCTTTCGGCCTTTTCCTTGTCTGACTTTGATTAGCATTCGCTTAGTATCTATGTCATTAATCTGTAATCGGACCACTTCGCCCACTCTTAGACCCGCCGAGTAAATCAGAAATAAAATTGTCTTATGTTTTTCGTTCTGTAAAGCATTCAAAATATGTGAGACATCTTCCTTGGATAAGACATTCGGTAACCTAAACTCCTTCTTCGGTCTTGGGAGTATTTCTATCTCGCCATCAGGCTTATGTAAAATATTTATCCAATAGAACTTGATCGAACTTAACGCCTGGTTAGCAAAGGAATGTGATGTTTCCTTATCATGTATCAGATAGTACATATAGCTCTTAATATGATCTGCATTTATGTCAGTAACGGGTTTATCTAGGAATTCTTCAAATCTCCTGAAGTGACCGAGATATGATCTCACTGTTTTAGAACTGTATCCCTTTAAAATAAGCTCATCTTTCATTTGGGTATAAATTGTGGGACATTGAAGATCTGTATCCGATTTCATATTTATCGTATGGATTCCTTCAGGATGAAAAAGCTTTTCTAAATCTCTCACATTATCATTACTGTTGAGAATATACCACACTTTTTCTTTCGGATCCCATCGATGTCCTTTCAGCTTTTTAATCTTATTAATACGATCAACCGAGTATTGAAAGGTTATCTTCAGTTCATTTCCCGCTTCTAGAACACTGATCAAAATGCAATTTCTCCTATCTTATGTTAATATTATACATCCATCATAATACAGTGGAAATATCTTGTCAATTTATACCAGCTTAAATTTGACAAATATATCTATATTATATATAGATCTTAACAAAATTGTTGAATATATCAAAATTCTTAGCAACTCATCAAGCACAGAAAAAGCCCAAAGCATTACTGCTTTGAGCCTTTGTTTTACTTATATATTCATTTCCGTCAACGGACTTTTATTACTTCTCTTTAGGTACATGCCATTTCCAGGTTCTTATTTCCGGCAGATCCTGACCATACTCATGGATGTATTGTTTATGCTCAACCAGCTTGTCGTTCATCTGCTGAATTAGATATGAACCCCGATTACCCAGCTGTGGCAGGCGC
This sequence comes from Bacillota bacterium, assembly GCA_023436765.1. Taxonomy (GTDB): domain Bacteria; phylum Bacillota; class Clostridia; order Lachnospirales; family Lachnospiraceae; genus Mobilitalea. Next base: position 1,423 of record JAEZHX010000046.1, on the reverse strand, counting down.
ATAATCACTTTTTTCACCAGATTAAAACGATCAATCTGGTTCTGCACACGCATGTCAAACGGTGTTGTAATCGTACCTTCTTCGCGATAACCGCAGACATGAAGATTACGATTATGGCGGTGATAGGTTAATTCATGAATCATTGTCGGATAACCATGGAATGCAAATATGATTGGCTTATCCTTTGTAAATAATGCGTCATATTCTGCATCTGTAAGACCATGTGGATGCTGGCTATGAGGCTCCAGCTTCATCAAATCAACAACATTGATTACACGTATTTTAATCTCAGGCATATTATCATACAATATCGTTACGGCTGCCATTACTTCAAGGGTAGGTGTGTCACCACAGCAGGCTAATACGACATCCGGCTCCTTGCCCTGATCATTGCTTGCCCAATCCCAAATGCCAATTCCCTGTGTACAATGCTTAACAGCCTGTTCCATGGTCAGCCACTGCGGACGCGGATGCTTTGAGGTTACCATAACATTCACGTAATTCTTACTTCTGATGCAGTGATCAAAGGTTGATAACAGGCAATTTGTATCCGGTGGCAGATAAAGACGTACCACATCCGCCTTCTTATTGGCAATATGGTCAAGGAAACCGGGGTCCTGATGTGTGAAGCCGTTATGATCCTGCTGCCATACATTAGAGGTAAGAATCAGATTTAAGGATGCAATCTTCTGTCTCCAAGGCAGCTCGCTGCATACCTTCAGCCATTTCGCATGTTGTGCAGCCATGGAATCAATCGTTCTGATAAATGCTTCATAGCTTGCGAAGAATCCATGACGTCCAGTTAGTAAGTATCCTTCTAACCAACCTTCACACATATGCTCACTCAACATAGCATCCATGACTCGGCCGTCGCTTGCCAGGAACTCATCATTATCATACTTTCCTGTATTCCAGTCACGGTTTGTCACTTCAAATACCTTGTTCAGACGGTTTGACATTGTCTCATCCGGTCCAAAAATACGGAAATTCTTACTCTCCGCATTCAGCTTAAATATATCCCTGACAAAGCCTCCAAGCTCCATCATATCCTGCGCATCTACTGCGCCAGGACTTGGGACATCAATTCCATAAGCTTTAAAGTCCGGAAGGCGAAGATCTCTCAGAAGCTTTCCGCCGTTTGCGTGCGGATTAGAACCGATTCTATAATTCCCGACCGGTGTCAGTGCCTCAAGCTCGGGTTTTAGACGGCAGTTCTCGTCAAATAATTCCTCCGGATGATAGCTTTCCAGCCATTCCTTTAATAATCCCAGATGCTCCGGCTCTTCCATGGACAATGGTACCTGATGTGCTCTGAAGGTACCTTCGATCTGCTTGCCATCAACTACCTTTGGTCCTGTCCAGCCCTTAGGAGTACGTAATACAATCATAGGCCATACCGGTCTTGTGGGATCCCCGGTATCTC
>JAEZHX010000044.1 GCA_023436765.1 Bacillota bacterium | reverse complement strand
ATGGAGATAGCTCCAATGGACTTCGTGTAGGTTATGATGGAAATCCCCAATTCCTTTAATATTGCTGCCGCAATTGCACCTGCTGCCACTCTTCCCGATGTTTCACGTCCCGAGGAGCGTCCACCACCTCGGTAATCCCGAAATCCATATTTCTGATCATAGGTGTAGTCTGCATGGCCGGGACGATAGAACTTGGCTATCTCCGAATAATCATATGGGCGATGATTTTCATTATATATCACCAGTGAAATAGGGGTTCCGGTGGTACGGCCTTCAAAGATACCCGACAATATAGAAAGGCGATCATTTTCCTTTCGTGGAGTTGAATATTGTGTCTGACCGGGCTTTCTCCTATCCAAATATTCCTGTATAACCTCTTCATTCAAGGGCAGACCTGCAGGGCAACCATCTACAACAACTCCAATTCCTGCTCCATGGGATTCACCCCAGGTTGATATTACAAAACATTTCCCAAATACTGATCCGGACATAAGATACTCCTCATATTCTTGATGCAAGTTTAGAATAATTCCGCTTACTATCAATTATTATTTTTGAGCTTGCGCAAGGGCGCAATCCACAGCCAATGTTACGCATAGGCAGAGAAGCTCATTGCCCTGATCAAAGATTTCAAGCTCATAGCTATCTCCCCAGGTAAACCAGGTCTTACTAAGTCTCATGATATCCTGTCCGGCATCATGCATGATATAGTTATGTGACCAAAAATCCCCCTCCATCTGCCAAGGCAAACCCTCAACACGATAGGATGGTCTAAGAAATGTAAATTCCTTCACAACAGAAGCAACTGTAACACCATTCATCTCCACAAAATACCGCGGTAGCCAGGACATAAGCTTTTGCCGTATAAATGCAACCTCCTGCCCTGTTATGCTGTATATGTGGAGCTTTTTACCCCAGGAAAACAATTCTCCCTCAACATAATAGCGGGTATTACCCAGTTCATCAGCAATACTAAATTTATCAGTCCAGGAAAATACCTTTTGCTTCATATATAGTTTCATTCCACACCTCCCTATTCTTTGTAGTTATACTTGCTTTATGATCCGGGTTAATTAGTCAAAACTCCTCTTTATTGCCTCTAACAGTAACGTAACAAGCGGATCTCCCCGATGTGCATTAACCATCACAGCAACCCCATTGCCCTCATAAGGGAAGAAGGAAATTCCGGAGTGATATCCCGTATTAGCGCCTCTATGACCGATACACTTTCTCCCACTCACTTCAGTAACGAAAAATCCCAATCCACAAACAGGATTAACAGGATTTATCATCATTTCGACAGTCTCTTTCTTAATCGCCTTACTATCACCTTTTACTGCCTTCATCACCTCTATACCATATGTTGCCAAATCATATGGTGTTGACCATAAGCCCGCAGCAGATAACTCCGGCATGATGCAGTATCCCTTTTCAATCGGTAAATCATATTCATCTATTCCATATGCGATATCTGATTCCATCTTCTTCGGCAACGGCTGCAGAAATGTACTGTTCTTCATTCCAAAGGGCTGCAGCACTAATTCCTGCATGATTTCTTCAAAATCCTTTTCCAATAGATCGCATACGAGCTTCTGCGCCAGAATATACCCGCCACCGGAATAGCTGAATTCCTGCCCCGGTTCCTTAAATAAAAACAATTCATTCGTATTAGCCGGATGTTTTCCTTCTATGATCTGCTGTATTGTAGGAAGCTTTTGTTTATGCTTATAGCCGGGGAAGCCATGAATATTCAGCCCCGCCGAATGGCTCAAAATCCTTCTTAGTGTTATATCATGTTCCTTACCATCGAAGGTTGGAACATGATATTCTTTAAGATAATGATTTATATTCGTATCAAGATCCAATATCCCCTTCTCCATAAGTCTCATTACAGCTGTAGCAAATATTGGTTTACTAAGCGAAGCTGCCTGAAACAATGTATTAGCCGTAACAGGTTCCTTACGGCTTCTCCGTCTGCGACCATATGTATAATTGGCTATAATCTCATAGTTACGGATGATTGTGAAGCTCACGCCAGGGATATTCCATTTAGCCATGCAATCGAACATCGTAGCTCCCCAGAAATTATCTTTATTATTCAGAATCTTCTCTATATTCATGTGACCCTTTCCAGATCCTCCCTTTATTTGATTACTTGCTACAGGTAAGACACTTCTTCTCCTATTATAATACATTTTTATCCTCATTTCTACCAATTATTCTCATATGCAATATCCCCGGCATTAAATCAACACTTTATAATACATTAAAGCTCTGCCCTTCCCCCTCCGAAGAAAGTTTTGCTGAGGTATCCTCTGCCTGGTGCGGACTCTGCAGGCTGCACCGTGAGGATGGGCTGTGCGATGTACTGCGAAGCAGTTCTGCCATCTCACGGATGGAAGGAACGGTCAGATCAGGAATAATCTTCGAGTTCTCGGGAAGTCCTTTACCTCTGTAATCATTCCAGACAGCAAAGATCCCCAGCTGCTGTGCACCGTAGACATCCCATACCAGATTATCTCCAACCATCCAAACCTCTTCCGGCTTCAAAGCCATCTTCTCCAGTGCGTATTGAAAGATTTCCTTATCTGGTTTGCTATAGCCTACCTCCGTATCGATAAATACCTCTTCAAAGAACTCCCTGACCTGAAACCGGTCCAGCTTCTCCCTCTGCCCGGCAGAATTCCCGTTCGTTATCACTGCGCTGCGAATTCCCAT
>JAEZHX010000223.1 GCA_023436765.1 Bacillota bacterium | reverse complement strand
AGCAGCCTGGAATATTCATCGATTTCCAGCTTCCAGAAGGGGATATACTGATGATTATCTCTTTGGGTTCCTGCGTCATAGGAATACCATGCGATATCGACAACCACATACTCCCAGCCATATTCTTGCAGGTGAGCAGCCAAATAGTCTGCGTTAGCCCTAATTTGTTCTTCATTTACGGTTGTATCATAGTAATCATAGCTATTCCAACCCATGGGCGGTGTGATTGCGAACTTATTCTTATTCATAGTTCCTCCGTATAGAAGTTATATCATAATACCAATTGTTTATTATTATATCATTATATTTTAGCATAGAATGCCAGTCAAGAGTAACGTATGATTGCAGTTGATCTATAATTTACTTCCGGGAGAGAGAGTTGAGATAATTATTAATATAGTTATTGACAATAGGTAACTGGTTATGTATTATATAGGTAACAGGTTACCATTTTATCATAACAGGTGGTAGTAAGGAGGGATGTATAATGAAAAAGGATGAGAAGCAGGCGTTTATCTTCGCTTCTATGTTTGTTATTGCTAATCGGATGCAGCTATTAGGTGATAAGCTTGATCTTAACATAACCATCAAGCAATGGTTATTTTTGGCTGTTGTTTCAAAATCAGATGGAAAAGCCCCTACAATTACTGAGATAGCAAGGCTTGCGGGATATTCCAGACAAAACGTGAAAAAGATGGCAGTAATTTTAGAAAAGGAAGGGCTAGTAACCATAACGAAAGACGATTTCGATGCCCGGATCAACAGAGTTTCCCTAACACAGAAATGTAATGATTATTTTGCTGAAAATGAATATAAGGCTATGGAATTAATCACGAGATTATTTGCTGACTTTGATGCCAGTACTCTAGACGGATTATATCAAGGCGTACTTCAATTATCAAAGAGCATTATGGCGTTGGAGTGTGAAAATGATGAGGAGGAATAAGATGTATCTTGTTTTAGGAATTGTAGTGCTTGTTGTAGCAATCATTATTCTGTTTTTGAAATTACCCTTTTCCTTTGTGAAAAAGGACTTTTTAAGAACGGTCAATCATCTTATTGATAAGGCCGGGCATACGGATGCATTGTTTACGGAAGAAGAACTTAAGGATTTACCTACTCCGGTACAGAGATATATTAGGCATTGCGGTTATATCGGTAAAAAAAAGATGGACTATATGAAAGCCGATTTTAAAGATGTTACCTTCCGTCAGGGTATTAAATCTCCTGACCTTACAATCGATTATACTCAGTATAATTTTGTAGAACAGCCCAATCGTATGGCACTGATATCCAGCAGCCTGTACGGTATCCCTTTTGAAGGATGTGATTCCTATGTTAACGGCTTTGGCCGCATGAGGGGCATTGTAGGTAAATTAATTACCATTTTTAATGTAACCGGCGAGGAGATGGACAAAGCCTGTCTGGTAACATTCCTCGCGGACAGTATAATGATACCGAGCTCGTTTTTACAGGATTATATAAAATGGGAGGAAGTTGACTCTAATCATGTAAGAGCCCAGATCTCTTATTACGGGATTACTGCAGCCGGTACATTTACCATTAATGATATAGGTGAAATAACATCCTTTACTACAAATGACAGGGCTGTGTATAATTCTGACGGAACCATGACTTATGTAAAATGGACATTAACCTGTGAAGACTATACAACAAATGCAGAGGGAATAAAGCATCCCACAAAAATGAAAGCCATGTGGAACTATAAGGACGGGGATTTCATATATTTTGACAGTTCTAATCTTTATGTTGAATATGATTAATGGCTACGGCAAGTCCATCCTGTTGAGTATCCTGACCGGTAAACTGATGCCAGATACAGGAGCTATGGATATGGGGACCAACATTAGGTTGGAGTGTTTCTCCTAGGAAAATGAATATATGGACGTCAGCCTTAAGGTTATTGATTATATCCGGGATACATATAGACTTTTTTATGTGATTATGGTACGATAAACGGACAATTTGTCTGGTTAGTACTCATAAAATCCGTTTTACAGCAATTACAGTAAAATGGAATAGAGTGAGGAAACATAGAAAGGTCCGGGATATTATGAATTTATTAACCATAGAGAACATTAGCAAAAGCTATACGGAACGCATACTGTTTGACCAGGTGAGCCTCGGTATCAATGAAGGTGACCGAATCGGTGTAATCGGGATCAACGGTACCGGTAAATCGACACTACTGAAAATCATTACAGGGATCGAAGAGCCTGATACCGGAACAATAACTCGCGGCAAGAAGGTCAGGATCGCGTATCTACCGCAGGCTCCTGTCTTCGATGATAAGCTGTCCATTCTGCAGAATGTGGTACTGAACCAGAAGGCTGAGGAGGAATACCGTAATCTGGAGGGAGAAGCCCATGCCATGCTGGTGAAGCTGGGGATTGCTGATACAAGCGCCTCCCCGAAGATTTTATCCGGCGGGCAGAAGAAGCGGGCGGCCCTGGTCCGTACCCTGCTGACTCCGGCAGAGATCCTGGTATTGGATGAGCCCACGAACCATCTGGACAGTGAGATGGCGGAATGGTTGGAGGACTATCTGAATAAATACCGCGGTGCCTATATCATGATTACTCATGACCGTTATTTCTTGGATAAGGTTACGAATAAAATCCTTGAGATTGATCGTGGCAGCATCTATTCCTATACTGCAAATTACTCCAAATTCCTGGAGCTGAAGGCAGAGCGGGAGGAGATGATGGCAGCTACTGAGCGAAAGGCGAAGAGCTTATTCCGTATCGAACTGGAATGGATGCAGAGAGGGGCCAGAGCCAGATCCACAAAGCAGAAAGCCCATATTCAGAGATTTGAGGAGTTAAGGGACCGGAAGATACTTGAAGAAGATGGTAAGGTGGAGATCAACGCGTTATCCTCCAGGCTTGGGAAGAAGACAGTGGAGCTGAACAGCATTAGTAAAGCCTATGGGGATCGGACCCTGATTCGGGATTTCAGCTATATCCTACTTCCGGGGGACCGGATCGGAATCATCGGACCAAATGGTTGCGGTAAGTCCACCCTCCTTAATATCCTGACCGGTAAGCTGATGCCCGATGCAGGCACTGTTGAGATGGGCACGACGATTAAGCTGGGGTATTTCTCCCAGGAAAATGAATATATGGACGAAAGTCTCAAGGTGATTGATTATATCCGGGATACGGCGGAATATATCCAGACCTCTGAGGGTACGGTGACGGCATCCCAAATGTGCGAGAACTTCCTGTTCACCGGTTCCATGCAGTACTCCCTGATCTCCAAGCTGTCCGGCGGAGAGAAGAGAAGGCTGTATCTTCTGAAGGTTCTCATGGAGGCTCCGAACATTCTGGTGCTTGACGAGCCGACCAATGATCTGGATATCCAAACCCTGACAATATTAGAGGATTACTTATCCCGTTTTGCAGGAATCGTTGTTACAGTATCCCATGACCGTTACTTCCTTGATAAGATGGCTACCCGCATCTTCTCCTTTGAAGGGGACGGTCTTGTCAGGCAGTATGAGGGTAATTTCTCGGATTATAAGTTCGCCAAGAGCCTTCAGGAGGAAGAGGCCAAGGAAGCTCCGGCTGCCCGTGGAGCTTCCCGGGAAGCGGAAAGTACCGCTGCAGTGACCTGGAAGCAGAAGAGTAATAAATTGAAATTCTCCTACCAGGAACAGAAAGAATATGAAACCATCGACGAGGATATTGCTAAACTGGAGCAGGAGATAGACGAGACAGAGCAGAAAATAGAGAAGGTAGCAACGGAATATTCCAAGCTGAATGAGCTTATGATCCTGAAGGGTAAGCTGGTGCAGCAGCTGGAGGAGAAGATGGAACGTTGGGTATATCTGAATGATCTGGCTGAGCAGATCGAGGCAGCAAAGGCAAATAAGTAAAGCCATCAAGTAATTGAAATAAATAAGTGAAGTATTCAAAGATTGTAAAGCAGGAATTGAATTCAGATTGCCTTAAGCTTAAGCAATGGATCAGAATATAACCTAAAATAGCAGGTATCATAGAATGGAGCCTTGAATCTCCGCAGTTTTGCGGAAAGCCAGGGCTCCATTTCATTAAGTTTTATTGTTATCTGTAAGGAAGGGCCAACGTCAAAGGTTGCATTCACAGGAACACGGACCTAACGTAGTTAGCTTCTTCTGTTGTCAAGCAGATGATTCATGACTCAGGATTTATACAGGGTATAAAAATCCGCCTCCACATCCTCCATCCTGCGTCCATACCAAAGCTTACTATCATCCAAAGCCTTATTGTAAATGTAAGTCCCCAAGGTGTCCATAAAAAAGTCCAGAATATTTTCCGATGCGATGATACCCAGCTTCTCATCCCGTTCGGTTTCGAAGTAGTATACGATATCCTCCAGCATCTTTTTCTTCTCTTCCTCAGACAGTTTAATTCCTGAATAACGTTTTCCTTTTT
>JAEZHX010000212.1 GCA_023436765.1 Bacillota bacterium | reverse complement strand
GAAGAAGCTGCAAGACTGTGCAGCAACTGGAGAGAGAAAAGCTCCGAGGTTTATTCTTATCTGATGTCTTCCCTGTTGGATCAGAAATAATCGAAAGGCTCCATGGCTGAAGTGATGATATCCTTCTCCCCGGAGCCTTTTTTATGTGAATTCAATTGTCATGCCAATTAATGTGAATTAATTCTAATACTTCGTTCCGCCGACCAATCTTTACTCGTTCTGGTCATCCTCTCGGTTAAAGCCGCAGATCCCTTCGATACATTCCCATATCTCTTCCCTGCCCTGCTTTGATAGCGATGAGAACGGTATGATTCTGGTTCCGGGAACCACCTTTAGACCTTCCCTGATTAGTTTAATCTGCTTGTCCTTTTGGCTCCGATTAATTTTGTCCAGTTTGGTAGCGATGATAATCGGATGGAAGCCTTGATAGACAATCCACTCATACATATTCCGGTCGTTCTCTGAGGGCTCATGGCGGATATCCAGCAGAAGAAAAACTATCTTCAGCTGCTTTGATTTCTTCAGGTAGCGTTCAATCATCTTACCCCATTTTTCCTTCACCGCGAGGGACACCTTGGCGTAACCGTAACCGGGAAGATCCACAAAATACAGTTCATCATTAATATTATAAAAATTAATCGTCTGCGTCTTGCCCGGCTGAGCCGAGGTACGGGCCAACGATTTTCTGTTCATGAGGGCATTGATCAGGGATGATTTCCCTACATTCGATTTACCGGCAAAAGCAATTTCCGGTTTGTCATTCTCCGGAAGAACACTGGTGATGCCGCATACGGTCTCCAGGGCGCAGTTTTTAATAATCATCTCTTATGCCTCCTTTAATCTCATTACCTTGTTATGTTCTGAAACATGCATCAAGGGGGTTTTGCACTCTGCAAAACCCCCATATGATTCAAATAAATCAATTTTACTTTAATGTTCTGGAGTTCTAGGCGATCTCACCCTTACTCTTTTTTGAGGTCCTTTTTGTAATCGGCTTTCTGGTTACATTCTCCTCGGAAAGCTCGAGTCTCGGCTTTTCGGTTCCAAGAACCGCATCCTTCGTAATGATACATTTAATTGCTTTCGTATCGGAAGGAATATTATACATAGATTCCATCATAACGGATTCCATGATCGCACGGAGACCTCTTGCACCAATCTTTCTCTTGAAGCTTTGCTTTGCGATCTCTGCAAGGGCTTCATCTTCAAAAATCAGCTCTACACCATCCATCTCAAACAGCTTCTTATACTGCTTCGTGATAGCATTCTTCGGCTCGGTAAGAATTTTGATCAGAGCTTCCTCATCCAAGGAATCCAGTGCAACACATACCGGTACTCTGCCTACAAATTCAGGAATCAATCCGAACTTGATTAAATCCTGTGGCATTACCTGGCGGAAGAGCTCGCCGACATTCGTCCTATTTTTCTCAATAATCTGTGCGTTGAAACCAATCGTCTTCTGGCCGATTCGGGATTCAATGATCTTCTCCAGTCCATCAAAGGCTCCGCCGCAGATGAACAGGATATTGGTTGTATCAATCTGTATGAATTCCTGGTGAGGGTGCTTTCTTCCTCCCTGCGGGGGAACGGAAGCAACGGTACCCTCCAGAATTTTAAGCAGGGCCTGCTGAACCCCTTCGCCGGATACATCCCTGGTGATGGAGGTATTCTCGGACTTCCTAGTAATCTTATCAATCTCATCAATATATATGATGCCGTACTCTGCCCGGTCAATATCAAAATCAGCAGCCTGGATGAGCTTAAGGAGAATGTTCTCCACATCCTCGCCAACATATCCGGCTTCCGTCAATGCCGTAGCATCGGCTATCGCAAACGGAACATTCAGCAGCTTCGCCAGCGTCTGTGCCAGGTATGTTTTACCGGAACCGGTAGGTCCAATCATCAGGATGTTGCTTTTCTGTAGCTCTACATCCAGATCCTTTTCTGTAAGCACTCTTTTATAATGGTTATAAACAGAGACCGCAAGAACCTTTTTAGCTTCCTCCTGACCGATTACATGCTGATCCAGAAAATTCTTGATTTCGACCGGCTTTAATAGGTTGATGTCTGAATTGGCAGCAGTATCGCCATCAAATTCTTCCTCAATAATTTCACTGCATATCTCGATGCATTCGTCACAGATATAAACGCCCGGCCCCGCAATCAGCTTTCTGACCTGATCCTGTGTCTTATTACAAAAGGAACATCTCAGCTGTTTTCTGTCATCTACTTTTCCTGCCACTGCTTAATCACCTCATTCTCTCTGTAGTGCAAAGCGAACCGACACTTATCTATGAGCCAATATGCCATCAATTATACCGTATTCCTTTGCTTCCTCTGCCATCATATAGAAGTCTCTCTCTGTATCTACCTCAATGATTTCCAGTGGCTTTCCGGTGTTTTTAGCTAAAATGTCGTTTAATCTTTTTCTTGTTTTGATAATATTATCCGCAACTATCTTAATATCGGTTGCCTGACCCTTAGCACCGCCGGAGGGCTGATGGATCATAATCTCGGAATTAGGAAGTGCAAATCTCTTGCCCTTCGTACCGCCTGCCAGAAGAAATGCTCCCATACTGGCTGCCATTCCGATACAGATTGTTGAAACATCACTCTTAATATAATTCATGGTATCATAGATTGCCATACCTGCGGTTACGGAACCACCGGGGCTGTTAATATAGAAATTAATATCCTTACCGGGATCCTCTGCTTCTAAGAATAACATCTGTGCAACAATCAGGCTCGCAGTAACATCATTTACTTCTTCACCTAAAAATATAATTCTGTCTTTTAATAATCTGGAGTAGATATCGTAGCTTCTTTCGCCACGGCTGGTCTGCTCTATGACATAAGGCACTAAACTCATCTTGTATTCCTCCTTTTCTTCTCGGTACCGAAAGCTCCCCTTACGTTTGCCTCCGGAGATTTCCATGTGTTTATTTAAACTTCCTTAGCAGCTGCAACTACAAGATCAACTGCTTTCTGTACGGCAATATCAGCCTTGATCTGTTCTCTTTCCTTCTCGCCGATCAGCTCCTTCAGCTTATCAGCTTCCATCTGGTAGGCTGTCGCCATATCAGCTAATTCCTTCTCTAATTCTTCCTCGGATACCTCAATCTTCTCCGCCTTAGCTACAGCTTCCAGTACCAGTCTGCTCTGGATTCTCTTCACTGCCTGCGGTCTTAAGCTCTCAAAGAATTTCTTGGAATCCATTCCGGTATACTGGAAATACTGCTCAATGGATAATCCCTGATATTTCATTCTCTGTGCGAAATCTTCTGCAATCTGGTTTGCCTGAGCTGTAATCATCGGTTCGGGAATGTCCATGACTGCCTTCTCGATAATCTTATCAACTACTTCATTTTCCTTTGCAGTCTTTAATTCCTTCTCTTTGGTTTCCTTTATTGTAGCCTTGATATTTTCCTTATATGCATCCAAGGTATCAAATTCCGAAACATCCTGAGCGAATTCATCATCCAGCACAGGAAGCTCCTTCAGCTTAATTTCCTTGATCTTTACCTTGAAAAGTGCGGGTTTTCCGGCAAGCTCCTTCGCCTGATACTCCTCGGGGAAGGTAACATTAACCTCAACCTCATCTCCGGTGTTCTTGCCGATTAATTGATCCTCAAAATTATCAATGAAGGAGTGGGAACCGATTGTCAGGGAATAATCCTCACCCTTACCACCTTCAAAGGCATTGCCATCTACAAAGCCTTCAAAGTCAATCACTGCGATGTCGCCGGATTGTACAGCCCTGTCATCCACGGTGATCATTCTGGAGTTCTGCTCCAATTCACGGTTGATCTTTGCCATAATCTCGTCCTCAGTAACTTCTACGTCCTTCTTCTCAACCTCAACTCCTTTATAGGTACCTAAGGTCACTTCCGGCTTTAATGCTACTTCGGCTGTAAAGATAAAGGGTTTTCCCTTCTCTACCTGAACAATATCGATATCAGGTCTTGATACGATCTCCAGTCCACTCTCATTGGCTGCCTTCTCATAAGCCTCGGGAATGATTTCATTGGCTGCATCCTCATAAAAGATGCTGGGCCCATACATCTTCTCGATGATTGCTCTGGGTGCCTTTCCCTTACGGAAGCCCTGAATATTGATTTTGTTCCTATTCTTAAGATATGCCTTTTCGATTGCACTATCAAATTCTTCAGCGGAAGCCTCTATTGTAAGCTTTGCCATGTTTTTCTCTAATTTTTCAACCTGTAAACTCATTCTATTATTTCCTCCTTATTTTATGTACCTCAGCTGCTTTACCTGTGTTCCTTACGAGACAAAGAATCAGTTATCTCTAGTAAATTTCCGAATATGTTGGGTAAATTACCTATGAAGTACTATGCCTGGACTACTGCCATTTTGACATTAGTATATTATAACATATGAATTCTGTAAATACCATAATTTATTTCTTCGGCCGTGGTCTCTATGCTATTATACTTGCTCATGGCAAATGCACATGCCCCCGGTCCTTCATCACCTGAATGATACTGTTAACGCATTCTTCACAAATCTCATTGGTTTTCGCTTCAGCCATGACACGAATCACCGGCTCGGTTCCACTTTCACGGACCAGTATTCTGCCATCCTCTCCTAAGCTCTGCTCCATCCGGCTGATGACAGCTACAACAGCCTCATCCTCTTTGGCAGCTTTCTTATCCTTCACCTTAACATTCTTCATCAGCTGCGGGAAGATGGTAACATCTTTATGAAGCTCTGAGAGCTTGGCTTTGCTCTCCAGCATGACCTCCATCAGCTTAAGGGAAGTTAATATACCATCTCCGGTTGTGGCATTCTTACTGAATATGATATGTCCGGACTGCTCCCCACCGATGGCATGACCGTTCGCAAGCATATTCTCATATACATATTTATCTCCGACTGCCGTCTTCTCGTAACGAATTCCCTTACGGTCAAGGGCCTGATACAATCCAAGGTTAGACATGATTGTTGTGACGATTGTGTTATTTACCAGTTCTCCCCGCTCCTTCATGTAGGCTCCGCATAAGTACATGATCAGATCTCCATCAATAATATTGCCCATATCATCGACTGCCAAACATCGGTCTGCATCTCCGTCATAGGCAAAACCTACATCCAGGCTATTTTCCACCACAAATTTACGAAGGGCTTCCATATGGGTGGAGCCGCAATCCAGATTAATATTCGTTCCGTTGGGTTCTCCGTTAATTACATAGGTTTTCGCTCCGAGTGCGTCAAAAACGCCTTTGGCAACCGTAGTCGCAGATCCATTCGCCAGATCAAGTCCAATTCTCATATTCTTAAAGGATCTGGTTGCCAACGATATCAGATACCCGATATAACGGTTTCTACCAATCGCATAGTCCACTGTTCTTCCGATCTCCTCCCTGCATGACAGGGGAAGGTTATCCTCATCACAGTCTATGTATTCTTCAATCAATTTCTCCACTTCTGCTTCCAGCTTGAAACCGTTTCCGTTTATTACTTTAATTCCGTTATCGTAATATGGGTTATGGCTTGCTGATATCATAATTCCGCAGTCAAAGCCTTCTGTCCTGACAACATGGGAGATACTGGGTGTCGGGGTGACATGCAGAAGATAAGCATCAGCCCCACTGGCTGTAAGTCCAGCTACCAAAGAATACTCAAACATATAACTGGATCTTCTGGTGTCTTTACCAATCACTATTTTAGCCTTATGGTCCTTACCGAAATAGTGACCCAAGAACCTTCCTACTTTATAAGCATGTGTAACCGTAAGGTCAACATTAGCCTCCCCACGAAAACCATCCGTTCCAAAATATTTACCCATTTGACCTATTCCTTTCCGACATATTGTTAAGTATCCAGTGAATGGATAT
>JAEZHX010000021.1 GCA_023436765.1 Bacillota bacterium | reverse complement strand
TAGGATTTTTACTGTATTTTATGCTGATTCGTCCTCAGAAAAAGCAGCAGAGACAGATGCAGGCTATGTTATCAACCGTGGCAGCAGGGGATTCCGTTCTGACATCCAGCGGTTTCTACGGAGTTGTTATTGATGTTATGGACGAGATTGTAATCGTGGAATTCGGTAATAATAAGAACTGCCGTATCCCGATGAAAAAGAACGCAATCGCAGAGATCGAGAAGCCTAATACAGAGAAAAACGCATAGGAAGAAACAAGCCACCGGGGTATATGGCAGTAGAATAATTAATCTGCCAGGTTATGACCGGTGGCTTTTATTTTTAACTATATACGGCCGGAAGTAAACAGGAAGCAGTGTCCGCAAATTGATGATAAACAGATGCCTGGAAATGGATACGGATGAAATATATACGCTGAGCTGCTATCAGCAGGATAATTTCCATCATTCATGCAATACTAAGTATAGATTGTAGAACGGAGGTATCTTATGAATCAGGGTCAGGAGAAATTCTATCAGTTTATTATGGAACGGGTACAGGAGGATAAAGCAGAGGATGCTAAGGCGCTGCTGGAGGAGCATTTCAGGAAGCAGCAGGAGGTAGGGTTTACGAAGGATGATATCAGGCAGTTTATTCCAAAAATGACTGCCCTGCTGAAACCGGACCATAGGGATGAGGTATCGGGAATCATGAAAGAATTTGCTGAAAAGCATGGAGAATAGCGAAAGGAATAGCCGGGTTTACTTACAGGAGCAGCCAGCTCACAGAGAACCCGGCTATTCTTATATGAATGAAAGATAAAACTACGTTAAATAAGCTCGATATGATATTTCTCCAGCCAATAGTTGATCTGAAGCAGATAGGCGATCAGCTGCGGAGCTGCCATCAGCTGTCCGTACCAGGGCTTTCCGTAATCAGAGGGTGCAGCTAGAAAGGTTTTCACCTTCCTAAGGTCGATGAGGGGTCGGATCGGAGCGTTGGGATTCGCCAGAACCTCCAACAGCCGATTGCCCAGCATTCGCTCGTATTCCGGATGATAAGTCTTGGGATATGGGCTCTTTTTGCGATACAGGATCTCATCAGGGATAAGACCACGGCCGGAATCTCTTAATAATCCTTTTACCACTCCGTTAGGGGATTTCATCTCCCAGGGAACATTCCATAGGTACTCGACAATCCGGTGGTCGGCGAAGGGAACTCTTGCTTCTAACCCCGAATACATACTACAGCGGTCCATCCGATCCAGTAACGTAACCATGAACCACTTTAAATTAAGGTAAGAGATTTCCCTTCGACGGGCCTCGGTTTTGCTTTCTCCGGCCAGCTTCGGGGTTTCCTCAACGGATTTTACATAGGCTGCATGAACATAACCATCAAGATCGGCCTTAGACAGAAAATCATCGGACAACAGAAGCTTTCTCGTATCCATGTTCATGGACCAGGGAAAGGTATCACGGGCCAGAATCTCCGGATTATGGAACCAGGGATAGCCGCCGAAGATCTCATCCGCACACTCCCCGGTAAGGGCAACCTTTGTCTTCTCTGCCACCTTGCTGCAGAAATAAAGCAGAGAGGATTCCACGTCGGCCATATTAGGCAGATCCCTGGCATCCACCGCTTCATAAAGCTTATCTGCAAGGTCATCGTTATTGCATTCCAGATAAGTATGTTTACTTCCCACATGCTGAACCATGATATCCACATAGGGGCGGTCCATGGAGGGCTGGAAGGAGTTGGACTTAAAATGTATGTCATTATCCACAAAATCGAAGGAATAGGTCTCAATCTGCTTCCCGTATTTTTTTAATTCCTTAGCGCAGATCGCAGTAACCAGACTGGAGTCCACACCTCCGGACAGGAAGGTGCAGATCGGGATATCGGAAATCATCTGTCTCTTCACGGAATCATAGATCAGGAAGGAAGTCTTCTCAACGGTATCCGAATAATGATCCGTATGCGGTGCACTGACCAGATTCCAATAAGAAGATTCTTTTCGTCCGTTACTGTCGTAGATCATGTAATGTCCGGGCAACACCTCATAGACATCCTTAAAAATACCGGTTCCATAAGATTTTGCGGGACCCAGTGCCAGTACTTCGCACAAGCCTGCAGTGTCCACTCTCGGCTTGAAGCCCGGATATACCAACAGGGCTTTGATCTCGGAGGCAAAAATCAGAGTCTCTCCGATCATGGTATAAAACAGGGGCTTAACTCCGAGACGGTCCCGAAACAGGAGCAGCCGTTTGCTATTGTCATCCCAGATGGCAAAGGAAAAGATTCCGTTCAGCTCCTTTACGAAATCCGCACCGAAGGCCATATATCCGGTCAGAATGACCTCCGTATCCGTATGGGTCTTAAACAGGTATCCCATTCGCATCAGATTATTCCGAAGCTCTGTAGTATTGTAGATTTCTCCATTATATATGATCGTATAGGAGGCACCGAATTTTTCTTTGGTCATTGGCTGATGTCCGCGGTTTAAGTCAATAATGGATAGTCTGGTATGGGCGAACCCTACCTGAGGGAACAGAAAATCCCCCTCGTCGTCAGGACCTCTGTGTGACAGAGCCTGTTTCATTCCATCCAATATCTTAAGCCATTCACCATGCTCCTTCGTATAATCAGCCATAGGATTGCTGAAACCGGCTATGCCACACATAGGAACCACCTCTTAAATTATTTTAATTATGATATCGCTGATCCTCAGCATAAGATGTATTAGTTATGCAATTGCAGACAGGATAAGCAAAGGTGCCTCATCCGAATGCCACGGATATGTCAGGCTGATTATCATGGTAAGCATGAAATACCGTGAATCATCATGGAGCCATAAGCCATAAGGTCCGGGCAATCGAATGGAAAGCACCTTTGCTTTTATATTGAAGAAACAGGTCTATTTCGGGCTAAGGATAACGGGCTGAAGCTGCCGCCCCTGCAGGGCCTCCAGAATCGTAGGATGGATCAGGTCAAAGTGAGCCACCATGGAATAGGGCTTTGTTTTGTAATTATCCTGGCCATAGGGGACAAAAAAGATATTCTTGGAGTTCATCAGTAATCCTATGTTCTTCATATTTGCACCCAGGGCATCATTGGTCGAGATAGCCAGAACCACAGGTTTGTTATTCCTAAGGTGCCCTTTTGCTGCCATGAGGACGGGAGAGTCGGTAATGCCATAAGCAAGCTTTGCCAAGGTGTTACCGGTGCAGGGTGCTATCATAAGGACATCAAGCAGATTGCTCGGTCCGAATTTTTCAGCTTCAATGATTGTTGTAACCGGTGGCTTATCTGAGATTTTCTCTGCTCTGGCATACCAATCCTCTGCTTTACCAAATCTGGTATCGTAGGTAGCGGAAGGGACGGAGAAGATGGGATACAGATGAGCTCCTTCGGCAGCCAGCTTCTCAAACTCAGTGAATACTCTATCAAAAGTACAAAATGATCCGGTCAGGGCTATCGCGACATTTTTTTCGTTAAGGGTCATTTAATCACTTCTTTCTTTCAGGAATGCAATAATTTCAGTAACCAAAATATCGGAGGAGGTTCTGGGAGCTACTTTGCCGGGGAGTCCCAGACACAGCTTCGCATTTAGCTTCAGAGAAGCTGCATAGCTATAATCCACTCCTCCCGGCGCGGAGGAAATATCGATGATAACAGCATGGGGTTGAACCAGGCTTAAGGTATTCTGATCTAGAATCATAGAAGGAATGGTATTGAATATGAAATGGAAGGAGGGCAGAATACTGCTCATGGTAGAGATATGAATCGCATTCAGGCCTGCCGCAGTTGCATAGGCAAGGGCATCCCTGCTTCTGGCTGCAACCGTGACATAAGCATCCAGCGCCTTCAGCTTCTGTGCCAATACCTTGGCGCAACGGCCATAACCTAATACCAGGCAGCTGCTTCCATGGAGGTTCCGGTCACTTTCCCGGATCGCTTCCATCAGGGAGCCTTCTGCTGTCGCAATGGCATTGAGGATGGTAATTTTCTCATCTTCCATCAAATCATAGCTGGGAATGTGCCTGGAGCTGCAGAGGTCGGACAGTGGTGCAGGAAAGGCACCGCCGATCAGAATTTGATTTTCCCTCAGTAAATAAGCGACATGGGCAACCGTAAGATCTGTAGGGGTGTTCTTGGAGGTAATGTTAATCTGATCTCTTGTCATGGGGATCGGTCCGATCAGGACCTTGCAGTGGTCAAACAGATCACTTAAGGTATGCGCCTGATAATGGTTCTGTTCTGTGACGGCATTTACATGCCGGTCCATGTAGTCATTTATTTCCTCTGACAGGCTGTAGGTGGCAACACGATACCCTTTACTCAGAAAGGAAGCCGCCATATATACCTGTCTAAGGTCTCCGCCGAAGATACCGATTTCAAAAAGAGAAGACATGAAACCTCCATTCCGCCTAAGAATTCTTTTTTGTGAACTCTTTACACTGTGAATTGTGCTTTTCGCAATTCACATTTGGCATTTCTGTTTTCCTTCATGCCACATTATATGTTTTTTGGGGTATTTTGTGACCCTCTTCACAGAAATAGCAAGTAAGAAAAAAACACGAATCAGTTGAATATTTCACCATATTGGTTATAGTTATTATCTTGACTATTTTGAAGTTTTGTATTATGATTGTCTTATCATTTATATACTAAGGAAGTGTATGGAAAATATACTTCCTTTTTATAGTAAAAGGAGGAGAATATTTATGAAATTAAAGAAGATTCTTGCCGTTCTCTTAGTCCTTGCCATGACAGTATTAACTCTGGCAGGCTGCGGCGCAAAAGCAGGCTCCGATAAGAAGGAAGACAGAAGTGCTTATCCCGGAACCGCTGACAAAAATGCGATAACTGTAAACATTGCATCTGAGCCCCCGGATATGTTCTCTGTAACTATGACAGACACCGTATCCTTCTCAGTTCTTCGTCATGTAGTTGAAAATCTTATGATGCTTGACGAAAATGACCAACCTATTCCCGGCGTAGCAAAGGATTACAAGGTTAGTGATGATGGCCTGGTTTATACCTTTAATCTTCGTCAGGATATGAAGTGGACAAACGGAGAGCCCGTTACTGCACATGACTTCGTATTTGCATGGACCTCTCTCTTGGATCCCGCATTTGTATCTGACTATGCTTATTTCGGATATGTATTCAAGAACGGTGAAAAATTCAACTTAGGTGAAGTTGGGGCAGAAGAACTTGGCTTCAAGGCTCTATCCGATTATGAGTTGGAAGTAACTCTTGAAAATCCCACTGCTTATTTCCTTTCCCAGTTAGCATTCGGCGTTTTCGCTCCTGTTAATGAGAAGGCTTATAAAGAGTTTGGTGAGGCATATGGTACCGATGCTGACAAGATGGTATACAACGGACCTTTCAAGATGACCTCCTGGGAGCATGAGAGCAAGATCGTTCTCGAGAAGAATGCTGACTATCCGGACTCCAAGAAAATCAACCTTGATAAGATCACTATGGTAATGATTAATGACACCAACGCAGCTTTAAATGCATTTAAGGCCGGAGAGGTTGACGTTATCGGTGTTAACGGTGATCAGGCTAAGACACTCAGAGCTGAGATGTTCCCTGTAAATACTTACGATGATGGTTCCTCTTGGTACTTAGAGTTCAATGTGGAAGATACTTACCTTAAGAACAATAACCTTCGTAAGGCCCTGACCTATGCGATTGATAAGCAGGCCTTTGTAAGTGCAATCATTAAGAATGAATCCAAACCTGCCACATCTTTTACTGCACCTGTAGTTACCGGTTTAGATAAGAAGTTCAGTGAAGAAGTTGGCCAGATCATTCCTGTATTTGATAAGGAAAAAGCAGTTGAATTATATAATACTGCATTAACAGAGCTTGGTGTAAGCAGCGTTGAGATTACCATGATCTGTGATGACGGTGATACTGCTGTTAAATATGCAACCTTTGTTCAGGAACAGTTAAAAACTAATCTTGGTATTGATATCAAGGTTGAGTCTATGCCTTTCAAGAGCAGACTTGAGAGAATGTCCAATAAGGATTTCTCCTTAGTATTCGCTGGTTGGGGTCCTGACTACAACGATCCTATGACCTTCCTGGATATGTTTGAAACCGGTGGCGGAAATAACCATTCCAGCTATTCTAATGCTCGATATGATGAATTACTTGATAAAGTTCGTACAGAGCTTGATAAGAAGACCCGTTTCGGTTATTTAGTAGAGCTTGAAAAGATATTACTTGAAGATCTTCCGATCGGACCTGTTTACTGGAGATCCAGAGAATATGTATATAGCGGCAAGATTGATTCTGGCGTACTTAGAACAGCATTCCAGGATATGAACTACAGATTTGTTAAATTAGCAAAGTAATATTTTGCATTTAACAGATTCATCAAATTTGGTGCGGGCTGTAATAAATGCAACCCGCACCATAATTATGTAAAAACTATTCCCCATTAATTCCCTCACAAAAAACATCGAAAAAAAGCACGACAAACGTGTTATTATATAGTATAATATTACGGTATTTATGGATGGACAGTAATTTGCATCTGGATAGAATTGCCATCCTATATTACTTTTCCTATATTATATAAAAGCAATATAGGATAACAATTCTATAAGGGTAAGATGATGTCCCTGCGAAAAATGAATGTAAGAACATAAAAGTAAATGATAAGAAAGGAGGATTGCATGTGTTAAAATATATTCTTAAACGATTATTCTATGCGTTATTAACACTTTTTACATTATGCGCTATTACGTTCTTCATGATGCGTCTGCTACCCGGTGATCCTTTTATCGGAGAAAAAGCAATCCCTGAGACAACCATGAAAGCATTAAATGAGAAATATGGTCTTGATAAGCCAGTTATAACACAGTTCGGAATGTACATGGGTAATATCTTAAAAGGAGACTTAGGAATATCCATGCATTACAATAATCGTCCTGTTACAGAGATAATATCACAAGCATTTCCATATTCATTTGATTTAGGTATCAGATCACTGATTTTTGCAACTATCATGGGTGTATTCCTAGGTATAGTAGCAGCAGTGAAAAGAGGCACAGCGTGGGATACCTTGACGATGCTGATCGCTATCATCGGTGTATCCGTTCCAAGCTTCATAGTAGGTTCTATCCTCCAATATTTCCTCGGGCTCAAGCTGTTCCAGCTTACCGGACTCAGGATATTCCCGATTACAGGATGGAGTACGTTTGCAAGTAAAATTTTACCCGCCTTTGCTCTGAGCTTCGGTTCTATGGCAACCATCTCCAGATTAATGAGAACCAGCATGCTGGATGTTCTCGGTCAGGATTATATCAAGACAGCGAAGTCAAAAGGTTTATCACAGAAAAAAATCATCTGGAAGCACGCAGTTCGTAATGCTATCATGCCGGTCATTACCGTACTGGGACCGATAGCGGCATCTGTACTGACTGGTGCTTTCGTAGTTGAGAATATTTTCTCTATTCCCGGTATGGGGAAATTTTTCGTTAATAGCATTAAGGTACAGGATTATACAATGATTTCAGGTATTACCTTATTCTATGGAGCCTTCCTGATTATTGCAAACCTGATTGTCGATCTTGCTTATGGTTTCATTGACCCTCGTGTAAAACTAACGGAAGTAAAGGAGTGATACGATGGACAAGAAAATTGAAAAGAGCATGTTTGATTGGGTAGGAGGCAATGCTGCCCTTAGTGAAAGCATATCCAGGCCAAGTACAAGTTATTGGAAGGATGCCATGCACCGTCTCAGAAAAAATAGGGTGGCGATGGTGTGTATGGGAATTATATTATTTATTGCAGTACTTTCCATAGTAGTTCCGTTTGTATCCCCTTATACTATCAGTGAACAGCATTACGATCACACCGATGCTCCGATGTTTACCAGGGATGCTGAGGATGGGCATATGCATATATTCGGAACAGATTCCTTAGGTCGCGATATCTTCACCAGAATCTGGGACGGTGGACGAGTTTCCTTATTTATTGCTATCACAGCAGTGTTGATTAACTGCATCATAGGCATCATATACGGTGGTATCTCCGGTTACACCGGCGGAGCCGTGGACAATGTCATGATGAGAGCAATCGAGGTAATTAACGGTATTCCTTACCTGATTATTGTTATACTGTTAATGATGGTACTGGAGCCGGGTGTCATGACTATGGTTACAGCCTATGCTGCTGTCGGCTGGACAGGAATGGCCAGATTAGTCCGCGGACAGGTCATGAGCTTAAAACAGCAGGATTATATTACAGCAGCAAGAGTTATGGGTGCTAAGCCTAAGAGAATCATTTTCAAGCATCTGATACCCAACACTTTGAGTGTTGTTATTGTTAATATGACACTGGCGATTCCCAGCGTTATTTTCACCGAAGCATTTTTAAGCTATATCGGACTTGGTGTTCCGGTGCCGAAGTCCAGCTGGGGTATAATGGCGAGTGAAGGAAGTATCGTGTTCCAGACCTATCCGTCACAGATGTTAATTCCGGCTATCTGCATCAGCTTAACCATGTTATCGTTTAACCTTCTGGGTGATGGTCTGCGTGATGCCTTAGATCCCAGGTTAAGGAGGTAATGGAATGAATAAAGTATTAGAAGTTAAAGATCTGCATGTATCCTTCGATACTTATGCCGGAGAGGTAAAAGCCGTCCGGGGTATCTCCTTTGACTTGCAGGAGGGAGAAGTACTTGCCATAGTAGGTGAGAGTGGCTGCGGTAAGAGTGTAACAGCCCAGACGATTATGAAGTTAAATCCGATGCCTCCGGCAAGAATTGTAAGCGGAGAGATAACATTAGCAGAGAAAGATATTGTAAAAGCTACTGAGAAGGATATGATGAAGATCCGCGGTAAGGATGTCAGTATGATCTTCCAGGATCCCATGACCTGTTTAAATCCTACGATGCAGGTAGGAAAGCAGCTGACAGAGGCGATCCGCCATCATCAAAATCTGTCTCAGGAACAGGCTAATGCCGAAGCAATTCGACTTTTGGAAATTGTTAAGATACCGAATACAAAGCAGCGTGCGAAGCAGTATCCTCATGAGTTCTCCGGTGGTATGAGACAGAGAGTTATGATTGCCATGGCTCTATCCTGTGCTCCGAAGCTCTTAATTGCAGATGAGCCGACCACCGCACTGGATGTTACAATTCAGGCACAGATTATGGATCTTTTGAAGGAAATTAAGGAACAGACAAATACAGCGATTATCCTGATTACCCATGATCTCGGTGTTGTAGCGAGCATGGCTGACCGTGTCGCGGTTATGTATGCAGGTAAAATCGTAGAGACCGGTACAGCGGAGGATATCTTCTATCGCCCGTCCCATCCCTATACGAGGGCATTATTAAAAAGCCTTCCCAAGACGGATATGGACCGCAGTGTAAGGTTGGTATCCATCGCCGGAACTCCTCCGGACCTTTTAAATCCTCCGGTAGGCTGTCCGTTTGCCAGCAGATGTCCTCATACCATGAAGCTATGCCTGGCAGAGATGCCGCCTCATTTTGCGCCTGAAAAGAATCATTTGTCCGCATGCTGGTTACTACATCCGGATTGCCCGGACGCTCAGGGTGGAGGTGTAAATTGATGGATCAGATGAAGAATTCCCAAGGAAACAACCAGCAGAAGCTGGTTGAGATACAAAATGTATCCAAGCATTTCAGGGTGGCCGACGGTATCCTGAAGGCTGTCAATAGTGTAAATATCGATATTATGAAGGGTGAAACCTTAGGCTTGGTTGGTGAGTCCGGTTGTGGTAAATCCACCTTCGGTAAGGTTCTCATGGGAATCTATCCTCCGACCACCGGCAGAATCCTCTATCACGGGAAGAAGGATATGGAGATCAACCGGAAAACGCTGTTCTCCTATGCAAAGATGGCTCAGATCATCTTCCAGGATCCGTATTCCTCTTTGGACCCCCGTATGACGGTAGGCTCCATTATCGAAGAGGGTATGATCATCCATAACATGTATGATAAGCAGAAGCGTCAGCAGAGAGTATATGAGCTGCTGGAGCTGGTAGGTCTCAATAAAGAGCATGCGAACCGCTTCCCTCACGAGTTCTCGGGAGGACAGCGCCAGCGTATCGGAATCGCCAGAGCTCTGGCAATTGAACCGGAGTTCATCGTGTGTGATGAGCCGATCTCAGCACTGGATGTATCCATTCAGTCCCAGATCATCAACCTTCTTCATGACCTTCAGAAGAAGCTGAACCTTACCTACCTGTTCATTGCCCATGACTTAAATATCGTAAAATATATCAGTGACCGTATTGCCGTTATGTATCTTGGCAATATTGTAGAGCTGGCAACCAGTGATGAATTATATACCAAGACGCTTCACCCGTATTCCCAGGCGCTGCTTTCCGCAGTTCCTATTCCGGATCCGGATCAGGAGGCTCAGAAGAAACGCCAGATTTTGACCGGTGATGTACCGAGCCCGATCAATACACCGATTGGCTGTCCGTTTGCCGGACGATGCCCCCGTGCAACAGATCTGTGCAGGGAGGTAAAACCTGAGCTTGAGATGAAGCAGGGACATCTGGTGGCATGCCATCACGTGGAGAAGTAAGTTGGTTTGATTAGGTATTGATTGTTGGTTTGTTTAAGGATTTTGCATAAACAGTTTATCGGGGGTAGCATCATCATTATCCTCGGAGAAAGATTTCCTACTACTGTTGCGCCGGCCCCGCCTATATAAAGCAGGCGGCTGCCTTCAGGCGCATACCTACGTAGGAAACTTCTCCGTTGACAACGATGACGCTACCCCCTTTTTATTTATGCAAAATCCTCTTCACACATCGAAAAAATTAAGAATTAACGTAATCTGTTTTATGGAATAGTTAATTATCAGTACTTCTTTTATTTTATCAAAACTGTTTACTTCTCTTGTTATAAAGAAGTCATTGTATAACCGAAGATAGAGAATGACAGGGTCAGGCTATGGTGATATAATAGCCTAAGTATTTACTATGTAGTTATGATTTCTACTTTATGGGGGATTGTGATGGAGAATGCGATGATCAGAATGGCCACCTTGGAGGATGCACCAGCGATTTATAGAATCTATGAGCCTTATATTATGGAGACTGCGATTACCTTTGAATATGACCCGGTTCCGCTTGAGATATTTCAAAAGCGGATGGAGACGGTGCTGGAGCTGTTCCCTTGGTTGGTTTATGAGAGGGACGGAGAGATTCTGGGTTATGCCTATTGTGCGAAATTTAAGGAGAGGGCAGCCTTTGCCTGGGATTGCGAATGTTCTGTGTATATTGATCAGAAGGCACATAGGCAGGGAATAGCAACCATCTTATATGATAAGCTGTTTGAGCTGGTGAAGAAGCAGGGATATTATACGGTTTATGCTTTGATTACCTATCATCATGAAAGCAGTATGGAGCTTCATAAGAAGTTCGGATTCAAACAGGTGGGCATCTATGAGAAAACCGGATACAAATTTGGCAAGTGGTGGGATCTCCTGGTGATGGAGAAAAGGCTGAGAACCTTTGATGCTGAGCCGGAGAAGCCCAAATCCATGCAACAGCTTAACATGGTCTGAATTAGGATAATATCTCTACAACGAAACATCATATATTGAAATAAGAATAGGTATATTCCTATTCTTATTTTTTTTGCAGGTTGTAACTCAGTTTCGAATGCCTGAAATATTTGTAGGTTTAACAATGATGATGTAGTACGCTGAAAAAGCCGGCAACATAATGTAATATTATGCATATTAGTAGAAGATAATCACAATAAAAAATGGTAAATACCGGTTGAAAAGACCAAAGACATATTATATAATGCATTTACTGGGATATTTTGGAAAAAGGTAAAATATGGGAGAAATTAACTTGAATGGTATCTTTGATATACATAGTCATATACTTCCGGGAGTGGATGATGGAGCAAGGGATATGGAACAAACCAGACGAATGCTTAACATCGCTTATCAGGAAGGAATACGCGGAATGATTGCTACTCCTCATTTTACGGCTGGGTATAGAACAACGGACAACTTAGTCCTTGATCAGTTGAAAAACCGGGTGGCCGAAATTGCTCCCGAGGGCTTTCAGGTTTTTATTGGGAATGAATTATTCTATGGAAGCGGTGTTTTAGAGGCATTAAGCCGAGGTATAGCCTTAACTCTCGCAGGGACAAGATATGTCTTGGTAGAATATTTTCCTGAGGTAAGATACACGGAGATCAATAAGAGTATCAGGGAGCTGCAGGGGTCGGGCTATCTCCCTGTCATTGCACATGTGGAACGCTATCATTGCCTCTGGAAGCATCCGGAGCAGGTGGGGGAGCTGATTCAGACAGGAGCCTATATACAAATGAACTATTCTTCCTTTGGTAATAGCCGGTTCAAACCGATTGAACACTTCTGCCGCAGAATGTTTGACAGAAACTGGGTACATTTTTTGGGGACGGATACCCATGATACAGCAAGCAGGGGGCCCTATGTCAAGAAAGCTTTGTCGCATATGATAAAAAGCTATGGGTATGAGTTTGTTCATACCCTTGTCTGTGAAAACCCGAAACGATTGCTGGAGAATAAGCATTTATAAATGCAGTCAACAATACCGATGGTCAGCACAGGGCAATCATACGATGTTCAATTGAAGTAAGGAGAGCTACAGCCATGCAAGTGAACTTTGAGAAAATACGAAAGCTGGATTTTAGGAGTAATGAGGCATATAAAGCCCTAAGAACGAATATACAGTTCTGTGGCAGTGATATGAAAGAGATCTGTATTACCAGTTGCATGCCGAATGAAGGGAAATCAAGCGTTTCCTTCAATCTGGCGATGGCCTTTGCAGAAGCGGGAAAGAAGATTGTTTTTATTGATGCTGATCTTCGGAAATCTGTTCTATTTGGACGTTATCAGCCGGACCAGGCTGTTCTGGGACTGACCCATTATCTGTCGGGGCAGAAGAGTCTTGAGGAGGTTCTGTATGAAACAAATATCGAGAAGCTTGACTTTATTTTTACGGGTCCGGAGCCGCCGAATCCGGCAGAGCTTCTTGGAAATGAGTTATTTCAACAAATGATGAAGAAGCTGAGGGAGGAATATGATTATGTTATTATCGATACACCACCGATCGGTAGTGTGATTGATTGTGCAGTCGTGTCGGAGTTCTGTGATGGTATTATTATGGTCATAGAATCCAATGCAATCAGCTACAAGTTTGCTCAGCGAGCCAAGAAGCAGCTGGAGAGGGGAAGATGTAAGTTTCTCGGTGTCGTATTGAATAAAACTGAGTTGAACACTAAGGGTTACTATGGGAAGTATTACCGAAAATATAATGCAAAATATTATGGAAGCTACTATTAATGTAGCTTCGGGCTAATGGGCTTATCAAAATAATCACATTAGCATTAAGGGAGGGATATTCGTGGCTGGATTACGAAAGCATCGGAAGAATTGGGTTCTTCCCATTACGACTTTAGGTGTGTTTATTGCAATCACCTTTATTGTAGTTTTTGCAAAAGCTAGTGTAAATACCGATTATGATAATAGCATTCCGGCAGCAAACTATATGCAGCTGCTGTTGAATCCTGAATTGAATGCAAATGAGCAGGCGGTTCTGACTAGGTTTGGAAGCAATTTTTCTCAATTCATCGTTGCATCGGACGATACGCCTTACGTACTTGACAGCCTGTATCATCAGCTTGGAGCATATCTGGCCAGTAACGGAGTCAATCTGACAGAAGAGAATGCAGAACAGGCAAAATTGGAAATTGATGAATTAAATCGTATCATTCAGATGGAAGGCAACAGAGATCTGAAGGAGATGACCTTGGATGCAAGAGGAATAGCCACCCATCTGTCTCAGCTGATTTACCAAAGCTGCGGCTTGAAGCTGTCCTTTGACTTAAGTGGTAATATTGAGACCATCTCCAGAAAGGACGGCGTTATATTATATCAAAAGCAAAACTCAATGGATCAGGATGGATTACATATACAGGCGTTAGCAATCACCTTAACATTAATTATCATACTGCTTTTGTTCTGTACTCAAATAGCCAGAAAGCATCAGCTGTTTCACAGAGATGAGCCATATGACAGCTTTGATGAGGAAAAGTATGCTTAAAAAACGTAGGAAGGCAGGGGGGTATCATGGACCAGCGGAACAGAGACTTACCAAATCGTTATCTTATTCTGATAGATTTATTAAGTGTCACCATAGCCTTCTTATTGGCTTCCTGGATCCGCTTTGGCAGCATCTCAGGTTATCTGTTCAAGAATAATATATACGGATTTGCCTTTACCATTATTCTGGCAGTCTACGTGGTTGTTTATTATATGTATAATACCTACAGCAGATTCTTTAAGAGGGGATTCTATGAGGAATTCTTAGTTGTTCTGAAATTAAATCTGCTTTTATCAACGATGCTGACGGCTATCATGTTCCTGTTTCAGCAGGGAGCGACGTATTCCAGGTATTTCTTCCTGTGCTTTATGCTCCTGAATACATTGGTTACCTATATTTCGAGGCAATACTATAAGGTCTGTCTCCTGTCCTTCTATCAAAAGAGCAAAGCTAGTTCAAAATTGATGGTTATCACAACATCCAAGCTGGCACCGATCGTACTTGGTCGTATACGCAATGAAAATGAGTGGAACTATCAGGTGACTTATTTCACGATCCTGGACCGGGATATGACTGGACATAATATTAATGGTGTGGAGGTTAAAGCTTCCAAGGATAATATGTTCACCGTAGCCAGAGGGGAAGCGGTTGACTGTGTATTGATTCATTTGCCGCAAAATTATTCCCGAGAAATTAATCTGGAGAAAATCATTATGGAATTTGAAAATATGGGAGCTATCGTGAATTTAAGCATTAATACCTTTGGGCTGAAACTGCATGAGAAGATAGTAAGGGATATGAATGGTTACCATGTGCTTACCTTCAGTACAAAGCTTTTCAATGAGGATCAGCTGCAGCTTAAAAGGTTGTTTGACATCCTGGGAGGCTTCCTTGGATGCATCCTGACTTTATTTCTGACGTTGTTCCTGGCACCGATGATCTTCATTGAATCTCCTGGACCGATCTTCTTCTCACAGACCAGAATCGGCAGAAACGGAAGGCGGTTCAAGATATACAAATTCCGCTCCATGTATCCTGATGCAGAACAAAGACTGACAGAGCTGATGGATAAGAATGAGATGAATGGATTGATGTTTAAGATGAAGGACGATCCCAGAATTACAAAGGTTGGAAAGTTCCTTCGTAAGACCAGCTTGGATGAATTTCCGCAATTTTTTAATATTCTTAGGGGAGATATGAGTCTTGTTGGAACTAGGCCCCCGACTGAAATGGAATTCCTTCAATATGAGGGTTGGCATAAGAGGAGATTGGCACTGAAATCGGGCTTGACCGGGTTGTGGCAGGTCAGCGGCCGAAGTGATATCTCGGAGTTTGAGGACGTAGTGAAGCTGGATCTGGAATACATAGATAACTGGTCTCTGAAGCTGGACATAAAGATTATTCTTAAGACTATCTGGGTTGTTATTTTTGGAAAAGGGGCAAAATAGCATTTTTGCGAGACTAGTTAGGAGTTAAGGATATGAACAGGATCGAAAAGAATGACAGTTTAAATATTGCCATGCTGGGCCATAAACGTATTCCCTCTCGTGAGGGTGGAGTTGAGATTGTTGTGGAAGAGCTTTCCGCTAGAATGGTACAAGCTGGTCATACTGTAACATGTCTAAATCGTAGCGGTCACCACGTAAGCGGGAAAATATTTGATAAAAAGCGATTGAAGGAATATAAGGGTATCAAACTTAAGACGGTGCCAACCTTTAACAGAAAAGGTTTGGCAGCAATGACAGCCTCTGTCACAGGAGCATTTGGCGCTGCAGCCGGTAATTATGATATTGTTCATTTTCACGCGGAGGGACCTTGTGTCATGCTATGGCTTCCAAAGCTGTTCAGAAAACGTTGCGTCGTAACGATACACGGGCTGGATCATAGGAGAACTAAGTGGGGAAAGCTTTCCAGTGCTTATATCATGCTGGGAGAAAGGTGTGCTGCCAGGTACGCTGATGAAATTATTGTACTGAGCGAGGGTGTTCGAAAATACTTCATGGATACCTATGGCCGGGAGACCAAATTCATCCCTAACGGAGTGGTGAGACCTAGGATGGTGAAAGCGAATCTGATAAAGAAAAAGTACGGACTCAACGGACTTGATTTTATTTTGTTCCTAGGACGAATAGTTCCGGAGAAAGGGCTTCAATATTTGATTGAAGCCTTCAGGACGGTTATTACAGATAAAAAATTGGTTATTGCAGGCGGTTCCAGCGACACAATGGAATTTATGAAGAAACTGAAAAAGCAGTCGGCTGGCGATAGACGAATTATCTTTACCGGCTTTGTCGAAGGGAGACTGTTGGAGGAGCTTTACAGTAATGCATATATTTACACGCTTCCGTCAGACCTAGAAGGGATGCCGATTAGTTTGCTCGAAGCCATGAGCTATGGAAATTGCTGTCTGACCTCAGATGTTCCGGAGTGTGCAGATGTAATCGAAAATAATGCTGTTACCTTCTCAAGGGGTGATGTGAAGGATTTGGCAAAAAAATTACAGAGCCTTTGTGACTCATCAGAATGTGTGGCGAAATATAAGAGCATTGCGTCTGACTATATCTGCAAGAAATACAACTGGGATGATGTGGTAGAGCGTACTTTGAAGCTGTACAGAAAAGGATAAGTAATGAAGATATTGCTGGTTAATAAATTCTTGTATCCAAACGGAGGGTCAGAAACATATATATTCAAGCTTGGTGAGTTCCTACAAAAGCAGGGGCATGAGGTTCAGTATTTCGGGATGGAGCATGAAGGCAGACTTGTGGGAAATACGGTGAATGCATATACCTCCGATATGGATTTTCATGACAGTTCAATGCCTGTTAAGCTTAGCCTTCCGATCAAAACGATTTATTCTCCGGAAGCAAGAAGGAAGCTCCGTCTGGTGCTGGATGACTTTCGGCCGGATGTGGTTCACCTGAATAATTTTAATTATCAGCTTACCCCATCGATTCTCCTTGAAATAAGAAGGTGGAAGAAGAGAACGGGGCATAGATGTAAGCTCATATATACGGCCCATGACTATCAACTGGTCTGCCCAAATCACAGGTTGAATAATCCCAATACACATCAGAATTGCGAAAAATGCCTGAGCGGTCATTTTGTAAATTGCATGAAGGGTAAGTGTATCCATGGCTCGGTCTTAAGATCTGTAATCGGTTCATTGGAAGCAATGTTCTGGAAATGGAATGGCGCATACAGAGAGATCGACAGTATGATATGCTGTTCCGAGTTTATGAAGAAAAAACTGGATACTAATCCTACATATAAAGCAAAAACCATTGTACTTCATAATTTCATTGATGAGATTGATTGGAAGCCTACTACGAAGAAGGATTATGTTCTCTACTTTGGGAGATTTTCTGAAGAGAAAGGAATTTCAACGCTGATTGAAGCCTGCAGGAAATTATCAGATATACAGTTTGTGTTTGCCGGTACCGGTCCACTTAAGGAGGCCATGACCGGAGTGCCTAACATTAAGAATTTGGGCTTTCAGAAAGGTGCGGCCCTGGAGCAGCTGATTAGAGAGGCGCAGTTCAGCATCTATCCTTCCGAATGGTACGAAAACTGTCCGTTTTCTGTTATGGAAAGTCAGAGGTATGGCACACCCGTTCTGGGAGCCAATATTGGTGGAATCCCGGAACTAATCGAGGCCGGCAGAACAGGTGAACTGTTTGAGAGCGGTAACCTGACTGACCTGATTACCAAAATACTGTCTATGTGGCAGGATAAAGAGAAATTAAATTCCTATAGGAGTAATTGTAGGAACATTAGCTTTGCTACAATTACTGAGTATTGTGATAAGCTGATGGAAATCTACCGGTAAGGTTAGTGTGAAGAACCGGGCTTTTTGAGCCGCCGTGAAGCGGTGGCATGGAGTATAAGAGAAATGGCGAAAAAATTAAACGGAACGGTGATTGTTACCTATCGCTGCAATGCCCGTTGCTCTATGTGTAACCGCTATAAATGTCCTTCCAGGCCGGAAGAAGAAATATCACCGGAAGTGATGAAGAGGCTGCCGAAGATGTATTTTACCAACATCACCGGTGGAGAGCCATTTATTCGTACCGATTTGAAAGAGCTGGTGCGCGAGCTTTATAGAAAGAGCGATCGTATCGTTATTTCTACCAACGGGTTCTTTACAGACCGAATCATCGAACTCTGCAGGGAATTTCCTGATATCGGTATCCGGATCTCAATAGAGGGCCTGGAACAGACAAATAATGAGATCCGTGGTCTGGAGGATGGTTTTCACCGAGGGTATATCACACTGAAAAAAATGATGGAGATGGGTATGAGGGATATTGGCTTTGGCATGACTGTCCAAGATAGAAATGCTTCTGAATTGGTGCCCTTGTATAAGCTGTCCGATGAAATGGGAATGGAGTTTGCTACTGCGGCTCTTCACAATAGCTTCTATTTTGTTGAGACGGGTAATATCATTCATGACCGTCCAATGGTTGCCAAGCAGTTTGAGGAGCTGATTAATGAACTATTGAAATCAGGTAGTCCGAAGAAATGGTTCCGTGCATATTTTAATCACGGACTGATTAACTATATCTTTTGCCAGAAACGTTTGCTGCCATGTCATATGAGCTTTGACACATTCTTTATTGATCCTTACGGAGATGTTATGCCCTGCAATGGAACGAAGGACAAAGAAGTGATGGGCAATCTTAAGCGACAGACCTGGGAGGAGCTATGGAACAGCGCTCAGGCTGAAGAGGTCCGCCAAAGGGTAAGAAACTGTGATCGCAACTGTTGGATGATTGGTTCCGCTTCTCCGGCTATGCATAGGTACCTATGGAAACCTGCCCTATGGATCATAAAACACAAGCTCCTGCTCTTACTGAAGAGGGCAGAATACAGTATGTATGAGAATAAAATCGTCCGTGACTTCCGGGATGGTAAGGTCACGAAGGAAGAACTGGATGCTTGCTCAACCTGTGATCTTTGTAACATTGCTAATAACGGACTGAGTGAAGCATCTATGGAGCAGCTCAGGAATATGTCAGGTGAGGAGATCGTGGAGGCTGATATTGCAGCTCAGATGAAACTTTAGCGAAATGAAAAGGATATTATACTTAACCAATATCGTTGTACCCTATAAAGTCCGGCTACTAAATGAGCTATCCAGGTATTGTGACCTAACAGTACTCTATGAGAGAGAAAAATCGAGCAATCGAAATGGTGCCTGGGCCGTAAGTGAAGAAATCAGGTATCCTATTGAGTACTTAAACGGAATTAGGTTAAGGAATGAATTTACCTTTTCCTTTCGAATATTGAAGCCCATATTATCAAAATACGATGTGGTAATCATCAGCTGCTATAACAGTCCGGTTCAAATGATGGCGTCTCTTGTGCTTCGGCTACTACATATTCCCTATATACTTAGTTTGGATGGGGAGATATTCCTGAAGGATAACTGCTTCAGGACGAAGCTGAAGAGGGGTATCCTCACGGGGGCAAAGAAATACCTTGTGCCCGGGGAGAAATCAGCGGAGTCCCTGCGGAGTGTCAGTGGAGCTGCTGAAATCGTGCCATATTATTTCAGCTCCTTAACAGATCAGGAACTAAAGGAACATGCTACATATGCAGAAGCACATAAGCACAGCAGTACTATCCTGGTGGTGGGTCAGTATTTTGATTATAAGGGGATGGATATTGCTTTAATGGCCGCAAAAATGGATCCGGCACATCATTATAAATTTATTGGCATGGGAAACCGGACAGAGTCATTTATCAAGCGGGAAAAGGTAGAAGACATCAATCATGTAGAGGTGATTCCCTTCTTGCAGAGACAACAGCTGGAGCAGGAATATCAAAAATGCAAAATGGTTATTCTGCCCTCCAGGCAGGAATGCTGGGGACTTGTCATCAATGAAGCAGCTTCTTATGGCGCACCCATTGTAGCAACCTGGGGAAGCGGTGCAGCTGTGGAATTTCTGGCAGACAGATATCCTTGCTTTTTAGCAAAGCCGGGAGATGCGGAGGATTTATATCAATGTATCAGGAGGTGTTCGGATAGACGGGACACCACAGAGTACAGTAGATATCTAATAGAAAAATCAATGAATTACAGCATCGGGGCAAGCCTGAAAGCCCATCTCAAAGCATGTGGAATAGTCATGTGAAATAAGTGTAGGGAGCGTGAGGCCATGCAGGAGGGACTCGTATCAGTGATTCTGCCAATCTACAATGTTGAAAAATATCTGGCACGGTGCCTTAACAGTGTTGTTAGCCAAACGTACACTAATCTGGAGATCCTTTTGATCGATGATGGATCAACGGATGATTGTCCTAGGCTATGCGATGAATGGGCATTAAGGGACAGTAGAATTAACGTTATTCATAAGAGGAACGCTGGACTCGGCATGGCAAGAAACACCGGTATCGAACATGCAACGGGAAAGTATATCTGTTTTGTTGACAGTGATGACTATATTGTACCTGGGATGGTTGAAACGGCGTATCAGCATGCTTCGAAGGAGAATGCTGATATTGTCACCTTCGGCTTTCACCGCTTCAGCAGAACAGGAAAGAGAATAAGTACGCAAATACCCAGAACGGATAAGGCAGTATATATCGGTAAAGAGGTACAGGAGATTTTTTTACCGGATTTGATCGGATCTGACCCCAAAACAGGTATCACAACCCAGCTATATATGAGTGCATGGGCATCCTTGTATTCGATGGAGCTGATTCAGCGTAATCACTGGAGGTTTGTTTCTGAGCGTGAAATCATATCGGAGGATGTCTATTCATTACTGGTCCTATATCAGCATGTGAACAAAGCAGCGGTATTACCGGAGGCCTTGTACTGCTATTGTGAAAATGATACATCACTTACTCAAATCTTCCGAAGAGATAGATATGAAAAAATTAAACTCTTCTATCAAAGCTGCCTTGAGCTTCAGATAGCACTGGACTACAATCATGCGGTCCGTGAGCGGCTGGTGCAACCGTATCTTTCATTTACAATTGCAGCGATGAAGCAGATTGCTGCTGCAGATTGCAGGAAGGAAGTAAAACAAGAAGCCCTAAAAAGGATACTTTCAGATGAGGAGCTGCAGGCGGTGCTTCATAAGATAGCCCCTGAGAAAGAACCCTTGACGAGAAAAATAATACTAACTGCGATGAAAAAGAAAATGTACGACACCTGCTATATGCTATTGGTCTTGAAATCCCGATGATTTGCCGTTAAATACCTACTGCGGCAGGAAGAAACTGGTGATAGAGGATGAGAACCTTCAAAATAAATAAAGCCCGTCTGTTATGTGGAATAGTAATCATTCTGCAATTACTGTGGCTGCAGAAAAAAATCATATGGCCATCGCTTAGCGGTACCCTATATCAAATCATATATTACATGAAGTACTTTGGGTCAGCTGTTTTGCTTGTGTATACCTTATCAAAACATAGGGACTCTGCAATCAGCAAAAGGCAAAAAAATTATATCAGAATATTTCTGCCGCTGTTTTTGATCTATGCTCTGGTAGAAATAGTCGCTTTGTTCAGCAGTCCCATAGTTTCCGACTTTGCTGCTTCCTACTGGACACGTTTTTTGGCTTATGTTTTGGATAAAGTATGTATACTAATTATGATCTCCTGCATATGGCTCCTATTAAAGGAAAAGGCTGTAGACTGCATCACCTCGGCCTTCCTTGCCGATGGAATTCTGATCTTCCTATTAACAATGTACCGCACCGGAATTGGAGATACACTCAGAAGCTTTCTTGTAGTATTCAGGCTTGCTGAGGGCAATACTGCATCATCCTTTTTTGAAGTACATGAACTTACCTTCTGTTTAGGATTGTGTATCATTTACTATTTGTTTTTTAAGAAAAAAAAAGAAAGCAGGGATTGGATCAGAATAATTCTGCTTATGGTATTGTTTGTTTTAGGCGGAAAGCGAATAGGGTTTGCGGGAATAGCAGTTGCAATGGCGTTTGCGTTATTTATTCATAGAAAGGGATTAAGAAGACATACACTGGTGAATATCGGAATTGCGGGCACGGTAATATGTATCGTATATGTTGCCCTCCTTTATAGCGGCGATTTGCTATCATATCTGGCTAAGAAGGAAGTCAATGTTATGGGAAGGGACATTATTTTTAGTTATTTTTTACAACGAACGAAATTTTCATACGATAGCCTGGGCTGGGGGTTATACAGCACATCGAAAGCAGTATCTAGCATGAGCCGTTTTGAAATGGGAAATCTGGCAGGTGTTGCGATTCATAATGATATTTTAAAGATATATATCGAGTGTGGATTTCTGGGGTCCATGTTATGGTATCTATTCAATCTTGTGTATGTCCCCGTGAAAATATTTCATAAGTTGGGAAAATATGAGGCTGCCTTATATATGTCCCTGATCATCTTTGCTTTTATAACCTATCTGACTGATAATACGGAGAACTATTTTGTGTTTCAAGTGACACTGCTTCTGATCCCTCTTGTCGCAGTAAGAAATAAAGAAGTAAAAGAATAGTGATGAAGCGGCCACTGTGCTGCTACTGCAGCATTGGGGGATAAGTATGGATAAAGAAAAAATGTTATATAAAAATACCGGAATCATTGCGATAGGTAAATTAAGCTCCAAGCTCTTTACATTTTTATTACTTCCGCTATATACCTCCGCATTGCTTCCTGAGGATTATGGTACTGTGGATGTCTTGCAGACAGTGATATCCCTGTTGCTCTATATGCTTACCCTTCAGGTCGAATCTGGGGTGTTTCGTTTTATCATCGAACATCGTGATAATAGGGAGAAACAAAGATACTATATTACAGGCGGTATACTGCTGCTGATGTTGAATTCCGTTATTTTTACCGGCTTTATACTGACATTCAATCTTTTCATTTCTATTACTCATTTGCTGCTATTCATTTTGACGCTATGGGCAAATGCATTTAGCAGTATCATGATGAATATAGCACGCGGGATGGGACATAACCTGTTATATTCCATTAGCAATACCTGCGTTACCTTGGTTTCCTTAGTTGTCAATATTGTATTGATTCTTGGACTTAAGTTAGGGGCGGAATCCATTCTGATCGCCCTGATCATATCCAATTTTACCGGCGGTCTGATCGTTTATTTTCGGGAGAAAATATGGAGTATCTTTTCTTTCACTTCCTTTAGAGTAGCGGAGCTAAAGGAAATGCTGACCTATTCCATACCCCTTGTTCCGAATGCTGTTTCCTGGTGGATAGCCAATGCTTCTGATCGTATGCTGATTCTTATCTTTCTAGGAAGTGCCAGGAATGGTATCTATGCTGCCGCCAATAAGCTTCCAACCATATATACAACTATTTTTTCTGTCTTCAATCTGGCCTGGTCCGAATCCGTGGCCTTGTGCGTGAATGACCCGGATAAGGACGAATATATCAACAGGATGATGAACAGATGTTTAAGACTTTTCTCCTTTCTGGCAGCAGGGATTATCTGCTGTATGAGTCTGACTTTCGATCTATTGATTGGAGATAATTATGGAGATGCCTATGCACATATCTTTATTCTGACTGTTGCGGCGTTCATTAATTCTCTTTGTGCTCTGTACGGAGGTATTTTTTTCGGCTTCAAGGACACTAAGTTTGTCGGAATATCAACTGTAATCGGAGCCATCGTTAATTTTGTTTTTAATCTTGTAGCAATCAAGACAATTGGGCTATATGCGGCATCTATTTCCACGCTTATTTCCTACATAGTAATCCTGCTGGTCAGATTAAAAGCAGTAAAAAAATACATTACAATCACCTGGCAAGTCGGTCTCAGCATACAACTATTATCTGTGTTCATCATTGCAGGCATAGGATATTTTTTGCATTCCTATCTGATTAATTTATGCATCCTGATTGGAATCATGATTTGGGGTTTTCTGATCAATAAGGAGCTGATAACAGGATTTATCATACAGAGAAAAAGAGAATTATGCATAACAGATACTGAAGGCAGGTAGCTATGTGTCAAATAAAGAGGACGATAAAAAATTTATTAAAAATGAATGATAATAGCAGGTGGTATTTTGCACTTAAATACAGCATATTCAGTATTCCTTTTTACCTTTTCAGAATATTACCCATTGATAAAAAGAAGGTAGTTGTTACAAGCTTCAAGGGAAGATATGGAGGTGATCCGAGGTATATTGCAGAGGAATTACGTAGAACGGCTTCCTCCATAGACCTTGTATACCTTCTGGATCACACTGAAGCATGCTGGGATGGGGGAATACGCAGGATACGATACGGCTCCATCAGGGCTGTTTATGAACTGGTTACTGCGAAAGTCTGGATTGATGATTGCAGAAAAGAGGGCTATGTAAGAAAAAGAAAGGGACAATTCTATATTGGAACCGGGCATGGTGGGATTCCAATGAAAAAAATTGAGAAGGATGCTGAGGACAAGCTGACTGCCGCGTACCTCATGCTTGCCAGAAATGACTCTGATATGACGGATTTGAAGCCATCTAATTCGAGGTGGAGAACTGCAATGCTGCGACGGGCGTTTTGGTACACGGGTGAGATACTTAATTGCGGTCTTCCAAGTGTGGAACGGCTGATCAAGGACAGAGCAGAGACAAAAAAGAGAATAAGGCAAGAGTATCATTTAGGCGATGGCTCGCGCCTGTTTCTGTATGCACCTACATTTCGTAATACCACAGCGGGGAGACTCTATGACCTGGATTATCAAGAAATAGTAAAGGCATTTGAAAAACGGTTTGGCGGTTCGTGGGTTGGAATTCGCAGACTACATCCAAACGTGAGGAACTATGACAGGATAGAAATTCCGGGTAACGTAATTGACGCTACGGATTATCCTGACATGGTGGATTTATTGCTGGCAAGTGATAGCTTACTTACCGATTATTCCAGCTGTATCTTTGATACCTTGTTTCTCGATATTCCGGCTTTTATTTATGCTACTGACCTTAAGGAATATACCGAGAAGGAACGAGGACTCTATTGGAATATCAATGAACTTCCATTCCCGGTCGCCACTATTAAGGAAGAGTTAGTGAAAAATATTATGGAATATGATCCTGAAAGGTATGCAGCTGGGATTGTTTCTCTTAAGACTGAATTAGGCCTGTTTGATGATCAGATGCACGCAACTGAGACACTGGTAAACAGAATAGTTGCAGAGATGGATAAATAACAGAGCGAAATGGTAAAGAATAAGCAGAATTCTTATTCAGAATGGAGATCATCATGGTTTATGGTGCGATTTTAGCCGGAGGTATGGGGAAGCGAATAGAGAGGTATACCATTCCCAAACAGTTTATTGCGATTGGCGGGGTGCCTATTATTGTGTTGGCAATGCGTCAGTTCCTTCGGAACAGCAGAATTGAGCTGGTGTATGTTGCTGTTCAT
This sequence comes from Bacillota bacterium, assembly GCA_023436765.1. GTDB lineage: Bacteria > Bacillota > Clostridia > Lachnospirales > Lachnospiraceae > Mobilitalea. The sequence continues at coordinate 5,352 of JAEZHX010000021.1, read as the reverse complement.
AAGGATTGGATGGGATATGCTCATAACTTGCTTAGAGCAAGCTTCTCCTTAGCCGAAATGATGAAGATCAGAATCGTTCCCGGAGGTAAAGAACGAATCGACTCTTTTATCAATATCATGGATGATATTGTTCGAAGCAATGGCTTGAAGGAAGAAGATATTCTGATTTGCCATGACGCAGTCAGACCTTTTGTACGCCAGCAAATGATTAATGACTGTATTGATGCTGCTTTGGATTATAAATTAGCGCTGACTGTTATTCCTGTTGCTGATACGATTCATACTGCGCAGGACCCGTTCTTTATTGATGGCACTATGGATAGAAACATATTATATCACGGTCAGACTCCCTCAGGCTTTAATATCGCTCTTCTGTATGACGCCTGCAGCAGGTTTGATTCAGAGGAAAAAAGCAAAATAACAGGAACAACTCAACTTATGCTTAAATTAGGATATAGGATCAGAAGTGTGAAGGGTCACACGAGTAATTTTAAGATAACTACGGATAACGACCTGGATATTGCCGACCGTATGGTAAGAGCAACTCGAAAAAGGGTAAAGATTGAGCTGCTGGATTGTACCTTAAGGGATGGTGGTATTGTAATAGATTTTGATTATGGCTATTCAAAAATACAGGAAATTAAGGAATGTCTTGAGAACGCCGGCCTGCAATATATTGAGTGCGGCTATATTGATGATAAGAGAGGTTCTGATCAGGATAGAACCTGCTTTACCAATGAACAGATAATTAAGGATGTAATGCTGGTAACCGGGAAGAAGAAGGACGTAACTTATGTGGCAATGATTGACTATGGAGCCTTTGATGTTGCAAAGCTTTTACCTGCTGATCAGGAGGGCATTGATGGAATTCGACTGGCTTTCCATAAAGAGAACTGGCAGGAGGCCATAGAATGGGGAAAGATCATCATAAAGAAAGGCTACCAGCTGTATATACAGCCCATGGTTACAACGCGTTACAGTGATGAGGAATTTAGGGAACTGATTACCCACTGCAATAATGAACTCTCAGAGGCAAAAGCCTTTTATATTGTTGACAGCTTCGGTCAAATGGATCATATTATGCTTCTCCATCAATTAGAGCTTGCGGATCGGTATGTGCTCCCATCCATGAAGATAGGCTTCCACGCGCATAATAATCGTCAGCTGGCCTTCTCCAATGCATGTACACTGATAAAGTATCCGGCAAGACATGAGCTGATGATGGATTCCAGCATAATGGGTATGGGAAAAGGAGCCGGAAATCTCTGCACAGAATTGATTTTACCTGTCTTAGCCGCAGAAGGAGGCAGCTATCATACAATAGGAATTTATGAATTAATATCCAACTACTTTTCTCAGCTAATGAAGACAACTCCCTGGGGATATTGTTTGGACTATTATCTCTCCTCCTTGTATGGCTGTACTCCAAGCTACATCAAGATATTTCATAAGGATGAGCGCGTTACTACAGACATACTGATAGATCTGCTGAAGGATATGCCTGATTGCAAAAAGGTAGCCTGTGACGAGGAGTTTGCTCAGGAATATTTGAATCATTATTTTGAGGAGCAAATTGCGTATGAGAGCATATTCTGTTTTTGATGATTTCCCGGAGGAGGCTGTTGCATGTCTGAAAAGAGAAAATGTGAAGGTGACGCTGCACCCTCGGGGAGAAAAGCGCCCGGATCAATCCGAACTGAAGAAAATATTAGAGGAATATGATATTTTGATTATCGGAACAGGGCAGCTCTTGCCGGAGGAAAGCTTCAAGGACATAAAGTCACCCCGGCTGATTGCAACAGCATCCATAGGAACGGATCATATTCGGGTACCGAAAGAAAAATCAGATCTGGTTCGGATTATCAATGCTCCTGCTGCAAACAGGAAATCAGTTGCAGAGCATATCTTTGGTTTAATTCTAGCCTTAAAAAAGCAATTCATTGAGGGGAGAAGAGTGGCTGCCTTAGGTGAGAACAAGAAAAGTATGAAAGCAAAGCCCACGGATTTATATGGTTCAACGATTGGCGTAGTAGGTGCCGGAGGAACAGCCGGTGCTGTTCTGACCATGGCCATGGCCTTTGGCATGCAATGCTTATGCTGGACAAGGTCTCCAGACAGGCATTCGGATTTGAGGGAGATGGGGGTTCAATTTGTTACGCTGGAGGAACTGCTGAAAGAATCGGATATCGTTTCCGTCAATATACCATTGACGAACGATACGAAAGGGTTAATTTCAGAAGAAAGAGTAGCAGCATTAAGAGACGATGCGGTGTTTATATCTGTATCCAGGGCTGAGGTTGTTGATCAGAACGCTCTTTTCCTGAAGGCTGGCAAGCATAGGGAGTTTTCAGTAGGTTTGGATTTGGATGCAGACCAGGTAAGTGATTTGTGGAATATCAGCATGGAAAATGTAATAGTTACCCCACATATTGCGGGGGGAACGAAAGAGGCCAGAATCCGTATGTTTCATGAGGTCTGTGATGCAATTATAAAGTCTCTTTGATCGCTGCAATGACTATAAATTCAGGAGCTGATGGACAGAATCTATCAGCCGGAACAGCAATAAGACCCAGTCTCATAAGCTCAGTGTTAAGTAATAACAATAAATTAATTTAATGTATGGTCAGAAAGGGGTAAGGACAGATGGATACATCGTTTCAGGAGGGTAAGGAAGAGATAGAAATTGACATTCGGGAAATATGCCTCGTTTTATTCCATAAATTGTGGATGATTATATTGGCAGGTATCTTTATGGCAATCGTCTTCGGGTACGTAAATAAATACACAAAAACACCATTGTATCTGTCGACAACTAAAATTTATGTAATTCATCGGCAGGAATTAGGCAAGACAACCTATGCTGACCTTCAGACCGGTATGCAGCTGACGCAGGATTACCTGATTCTGGTCAGGAGCCGGCCTGTTATGGAGAAGGTGATCAAAAACCTGACGCTACCACTAAGCCCGGGAGCACTTGCGGGTATGATATATGTACACAACCCTGAGGGTACACGAATAATCGAGATAAGTGCAGTCAGCAGTGATCCGGGTATGGCGAAAAGGATCGCTGATGAAGTAGCTGTGATTTCGTCGGAGCAAATGGTAAACATCATGGCAGTTGAGAAGGCGAATATTGTGGAATACGGTGAGCTTCCTGCCATACCCTTCCGTCCGAATGTCCGAAAGGGTATTCTGTACGGCGGCATACTTGGTGTACTGCTGGCATCGGGGATCATCGTAGTCATACATATGCTGAATGATAACATAAGAACCCCGGAGGATGTTGAGAAATATCTGCATGCCACAATCCTGGGAATTATTCCGGTGGAAACTGAGGAAGGAGCTATGAGGAAGCGAAAGCATAAAGACCTGGACTACGAAATCAGCCGTATGAAAGAGAACTGGAATGTAACGAATTAAGCTGTCGGAATAATTGAGATTCATTTGGACTAAAATAATTATGATACTGTTAAAGGGAGGAATACTGTGAAACTATTATTTTGCGGAACAGATTATACCAGTCTTGTGCTGGGAGTGTGCTTTGCGGTAGTCGGCCATTCGGTTACCTATACCGATATCGATATCAATGCCATACTGGTGGAATCGGGCCAGGTTACTGTATTTGAAGCAGATCTGATCAGGCTGATAAGAAGATATATGGAGGAAGGAAGGTTAGCATACAGGCCGGAGGATCCGCTGGTTTATGAGGATGCCGGGGCTGTGTTTTTGGGTGAAGAGTATCAATTACTGCAGGATGGTACGTATGATTTATCGGGGATTAATGCAATCTTGAGAAAAATTGCAGCAGGAGCAGTAAGGAACATGGTGATTGCAGTTAATTCCACATTACCTGTCGGAGCTTCCGAGAGGCTGGAATTGTACCTGAAGGAATTTCAGCCGGAGGGCACTCAGCTGGAGCTGGCCTATAATCCACAGTTTTGCTCCAAAGGATCTGCCGTCCATGATACACTTCATGCGAAGCGTATTATTATAGGAACACAGGACAAGCAGGCAAGGGAGCTGCTAAGTGAAATATATGAACCCTTCCAAATCCCCATTCTTGTGACAAGCAGAAAATCAGCGGAAATGATTAAGCTGGCTACCAGTAATTTTCTGGCGCTTAAGCTTGCATATATCAATGAAATAGCCAGCCTTTGTGATTTAACAGGGATTGATCTGGATGAAGTGACAAGAGGACTGGCCGGTGATGACAGGATTGGGGGGAGCTATCTCTCGGCGGGGATTGGCTTTGGTGGAAGCGGTCTGCCAAAGGACATGAAATCAATGCTTCAGCTTGCGAAAAAATATGACTATACACCCAAAACGGTGCTCACTGCAATTGAATTAAATAAGGAGCAGACCCTGTCTCTTTATCATATGGTACGTCGGATGCGTTTCCGGGTCAGGGACAGCAGGGTGGCAGTCCTCGGACTGACTTATAAGGCGGGAACGGAAGACTGCACAGCCTCTCCGGCAATCGAGAATATTAGATTACTGCTGCAGGAGGGCGCGGATATCTATGCTTATGATCCGGTCGGAATCAGTAACTTTAAGAAGATCATTCCGGAGGGAAGTTTGACAGAAGGGAATATCACCTATACCGATAATATCTTCGATACACTATGCGATGCCGAACTATGCTTTATCTTCACGGGCTGGGGTAAATTCAAGGCAGTAAATCCCGAAATGTATCGGAAGCTGATGAAGAATCCGATTGTTTTGGATGGAACCAATCTATACTCTCCGATATCGATGAGAGATGCCGGCGTAGAATATTATTCGATAGGCAGAAACACCTTTATGAAGCAAAGCCAGGAAATAACGGGGGATAGAACCTATCTATCGATATAGTAATTAGTTAGCTCAGTAGTGAGGGCTGCTGCAAGATGATTACGTTATCTATAAGTTGCAGTAAGCCCTTACCTTATGATGCGATAGTCTAAGAAAACGTGACTTGCAGACAGGGGTCAGTGCGGGGTATAATTGAATATGGACAAACATATATTACTATATGTTTGTGAACAGCTGAGAATTAGGAGGTAGTATGGATGAAGAGATTAATCCTGGTTACATCACCCCCAGCCTGCGGTAAAACCTATGTATCAAAGCAATTGGCTAAGGCATTAAAGCATGTGGTATACTTGGATAAGGATACTCTGATCTGCCTGTCAAAACAGATTTTTAAAGTAGCCGGTGAACCCTATAACAGAAGCTCCAGCTTTTTCGAAGAAAATATCAGGGATTATGAGTATGAAGCAATCGTAGCCCTGGCCTTGGAAGCATTGGATTATGCCGATACAGTCCTGATCAATGCTCCGTTTACAAGGGAAATCAGAGACATGAATTATATTA
>JAEZHX010000177.1 GCA_023436765.1 Bacillota bacterium | reverse complement strand
GATGACTCTGAAGTGACAATAATTATTACAGTATCGTCACATTGTTTCAAGTGGTTTGCTTATAAAACTTCACACTGAAGCTCGTACCTTTTCCGAGGCTGCTGGTAACAGAGATGTCACCATTCTGAGCTGTTACGATGCTGTGGGCCAGTGCCAGTCCAATTCCAACACTGTCCTGCCCTGCATTCCTGCCCCGAAAGAAGCGCTTGAAGATATACGCAAGCTCCTCCTTTTCGATTCCCTTCCCATTATCTGAAATGAAAATCTCAGTAAAGATCGGATTTTCGGAATAATTGATCGTTATGGTTCCTCCGTCCCCGGTATGTTCCATGCAGTTCTTCAGAATATTAATCAAAGCCTCTACCGTCCAGTTCAGGTCTCCGAGGAAATAGGTTTTCTCCTCTCCGGTAAGGACCAGCTTCTGATTTCTAAGCTCCATCGGTATCATCAGGGGCTTGATTGCCTTTTCGACCAGGGTAGCTACGGGTACCCTCTCTCTCTTGAATTCCACGGTACCTGCATCCAGCTTGGACAGCTTAAGCAGGGATGCTAACAACCATTCCATCCGTTCCAACTGCTGCTGTAGGGTTTTGGTAAACTCTCCCCTTTTCTCAGCAGATAGGTCCTCCTTGCTTAAGAGGTCCGCCATCACCAACATGGAGGTCAACGGTGTCTTCAGCTGGTGGGAGATATCGGACAGGGCATCTGCCAGCTGCTGTTTTTCACTTTTTAATAGCTCTGCCTGCTTGGACAGAATTAGTGTCACTTTGTAGATATCACTTTTCAGGATACTGAGTTCTCCCTCCTGATTATCACGAAGATCCAGCGAATAATCCCCTCCGTAGATTCGCCTCAGGTATCCCGATAATTTTCTGATGTCCAGATATCTTCTGCCTGTAAAGACAATCGCCAGCAGAAGGAAGCCTCCGGTAAGAATGGATACAAGAATACCGGTCCGGGCATCCAAAGCAAATGCAAACACAATCCCTGCCATGGTCAACATACCCATCGAAATCACCATGATTTTGAATTCTTTATTTCGGAGCATCTCAATCACCCACCTTATAGCCCAAACCCCGGACTGTTTTGATGATTACCGGGTTCTGAGAATCTTCCTCCAGCTTCTCCCGAATTCTCTTGATATAGACGGTAAGAGTATTATCATTCACAAAATCCCCTGCCACATCCCATATTCCTTCCAGAAGCTGATTACGGGACAGCACCTGTCCCTCATGATTGGCAAAGGTTAATAATAATCTGTATTCCAGTGCTGTCAGACTGACCTCCTGCCCATTCTTATATACTTTCGCATCTAAGGTATTGATGCGGATATTTCCGAGTTCAATGATATTCTTAGCAGCATTCTCCTTACGGTATCTGCGCATGACAGTCTGGATTCTTGCCATAAGCTCCCTGATCCGGAAGGGCTTCGTAATATAATCATCTGCTCCCAGCTCAAGACCCATCACGACATTCACTTCCTCATCACAGGCAGTCAGGATAATTACAGGAAGGTCCCACATCGTTCTTGCCTGCTTACACAGTTCATATCCGCTGCCGTCCGGCAGGGACAGGTCAAAGATGCACAGGTCAGCCTTATGCTCCGATAAAGCCCGCTTCCCATCCGCCACATTGTGGCATAGGATAACATTGAAGCCCTCCTCGATCAGGGAGAATTCCAGCCCCATGGCTATCGTCTTATCATCCTCTACTAATAATATCTTCATCCTTCTCCTACTCCTTAGCTTAAGGTACCTCATCACCCGACCGGATCCGACTGATAGCCCTGAACTAATCTATCTCATATGATTGCCTTAGCGTTCCTCTGACAGCAGCTTACCCGCCAGTATGACAGCCTCTCTCAAATTCGCTGTCACATGGGAGGGAGGGTACCTACGAGCCAGCTCTTCCTTCTCATAGCTGCCATTTTTATAAATTCCGGTGGTGACCAGGATATTCGCCCTGCAGCCAGCTGCAATTCCGGCACCAATATCGGTATGCTTGTCTCCGATCAGAACTGAGTTCTCCGGTAAGAATCCGAACAATTCCTCCGCTTCCTTGATAAGACCCGGCATCGGCTTTGAGCAATTACAGCCGACATATCCCGGCGGAAAGTGCTTCTTATCATAGTGGGGACAGTAAAGAATAGCATCCACCCGAATCCCCTCCTTATGAAGCTTTTCTAGTATCAGACGGTGGAAGCTTGTCATATCCGCCTCCCGATACCTGCCCAAAGCGAGGCCTGATTGATTCGTGATGAGGATGATAGCTGCCTTAAGGCTCCCCGCCTCCCGGAGTGCCTCAAAGGTATCCGGGAAAAAAAGCAAATCTTCTTCTCGATAGGGCATAACCGTATCCACTATCACTGTTCCGTCCCTATCAAAAAGCAATGCCTTCTTATAGCTCGCTGCACAGGGATTTAAGTAATCGATCATCAGGTTTCTCCTTACTTCATCTTCTTCAACTTTTTTCCATTCTATTATCATATATTCCATCTGTCATTTCAACCATTGTTTTATGACATAAAAACTCCGGACTGCTATCCTGTCGTCTCAGTCCGGAGGTGATCGAGTTTCATTCAATTATGCCATCTTAATTGCTTACCTCAATTTTGCAGAAGGATCTCTTTCCGTTGATAGATGTCACAACAACTGTTGAAATCCCAACTTTCTTGCCTGTAACCTTACCATCCTGTAGCGAAATTACATCGCCGTCCGTACAGGTCCAAATCAGGGTCTTATTCGTTACATTCTCCGGAGTGAAGGTAATTTCTAGTTCTTTTGTCTCTCCGACCTTTAACTGCAAGGAGCTTGACATGCTGATGCCTTCCACCGTTACGATTTCCGGAGTCGGAGCAGGTGTCGGGGCAGGTGTTGCTGTCGGTTTAGGCTTCACTGTAGCTTCGGGTTTTTTAGTTACCGTAACAGTAGCCGAAGCACTCTTTCCCTCTAATTTTGCTGTTATTTTGCAGGTTCCGGTACCTTTCGCGGTAATTTTGCCTGCGGAATTTACAGTTGCCACCTTATCGTCGGAGGATTTCCAGGATGGTTCGGATTCCTTCGCGCCCTTGGGAGTCACCGTAGCCTTCAGGGAATAGTTTTCTCCTATTGTCAGAGAAATTTTCGTCTTATTCAGGGTAAGCTTCTGTACCGAGATTTTCGAAACGGTGATTTTGCAGGTATCCATTCCTTTTCCCTCAAACGGCCTGACTGTTATGGTAGCCTTACCCTTCCTGATTGCGGTAACTCTTCCATCCAGTGTTACCTTCACGACATCGGGATTACTGGAAGTGTAGTAGCAGGAAGCTGCGGCCTTCGAGGGTTTTAGGGTTGGCTGAAAGGTGTATATGTCTCCAGGTTTCATCGTTTTAGTAGCGGGAATACTCACAGCAGTGATTGGAACATATTTACCGGTTTCGAGGCGATAGCTGCGTCCATAGAAGCCATCATTCTTATTTGGGCTAATGATGATCGTATAGGTACCTGCTGCCAGCTTCTGGTCCAATAAGTATACATTCGTATTATGATAGGCCTTTCCCTCATTCACAACCTTGCCCTTGGAATTCTTGATCATAATATTCAGCCAGGTCTTCTCATTGCAGCTTACCTTTAACTTAAACTGCGTGCTTTTAGTAAGTTTGATGCTGTAATAATCCTCGGTCTCCTCATAGGTCATGACTCCGGGATAATATCTGTTGTTGCTGATTGAAACTGCATGTTCTAAGCTATCGTTCCTTATGCCGTCTATGGTATATACCGGAGTAAATTCCGTATGGATTTGATATGAACCGGATATCACTATCGTCGGATTGGACAATTCCAACCTATATTTTCCCGGTCCAACATAGGCCTTATACTCCAGAAGGGTATACCCTTTGCCTGCATTAAATGGGGTTACTTTCGGATATGGATCGCTCTTCCCCTCGGGATAAAAGGTAGTATGGAGTTCGTCCTTAGCATAGCATTTGATGGTCAGGGTCAAAAATCCGTTACTGGTGGGTTCCAGCTCATAGATTTTTACCTTCCCATCCTTTAAAACTCCTTTAGAAGTCTCTCCGATTTCCAGTTCTATGACAGGCTCTTCCGATTCCGCCGATGCGAAGGCCGGAATCAGCATGACAGCTACTAAGATCATCATGAATATAATAAATTGTAATTTTCTTTTCATAACACTGCCCCTTATACATATTTTTCCTCATTATACCATTCTAAATTGTATCAATCAATATCTTGCCCTAATTTTTGTATTAATTTACTATTATTAATCATTGCTCTCGTGGGCTCTGTGAGCAGCTGATCAGAGTGCCGGCATAAAAAAAGAGGAACCTCTCATCAGAGGAACCTCTCATGTATCCGGATATCAATTACTCAGAATATCACTTAGCTCAAAGGCACTGATCCGGTCGACGATATAGGAGGCTTTAGCGAAAGCTCCAGATTCAAAATTCACAAACAGATAACCGCCATCCAATGCAATCTCCTCATTCATGGAGGGCATTTCTATGGTACGGAGGCGATCACCCAATGGGAAAGCCCCATTCTCAAGTACAGTGAGGTCCGGGCGGTATATATCAAGCTGCCTCATATAACCGCGGAGGCCCTTGTATAGCTGGCAGGAACGTGACAGGATTAAGTAACCATCCTCCGTAAAGGCCACTCCCTGTACCCTGTTCGGCAGATTTATAGTATCCACCTGTACTAAGGAAATCTCATCCTCCTCATCATGAATGTAATAGCTGTTAAGCTTCGTGGGGTTAATCTCATCATAGGACCCTACCCATAGCAGACCATCATAATAAGTAAGATAGGAGGCTGTAATGCCAACCTTGCAGGATTTGGTAAAGCTGATCTCGGTATAGGGCTTGCCAGTTTTAACTGCTGCTATCACCTCTTTAAAGGGAAATACAGAAGCCTTCTTACCGACTGTTATCCAGATATAGGTTCCGTCAAAGGCAATTCCTCCGGCATGGGCCTTGGTAGGGAGGATCATAGTTGTCAGAAGGTCCCCGGTAGCCTTATCCATTACATAGATGACGGAGTTTTCTTCCGATGCCATATCATATGCGGTTAGTAACAAATAATCTCCTGCAAAGGTGATCCCCTGGGGACACATCCTGGTACTGGTGAAACCATTGATATTTGTATTGATCAATCCCGGAATCACTATGCTTTTGGAGTAGTCCACATGCTCACGGAAGAACTCCAGAGACCGATAAGCAGAGGAGGCTTCAAAGGCTTCCCTGTCCTCAAAATACTTCGGGGCTGTACTGGTAGCAGGGATATTTTTAAGCTCTACCTGCAGCTTCCCTGAAGCAGGACTCTCATATTTCTTACCGTCCTGCTCACGCACTGCTACAGCATACAAGGTATAGGTATAGTCGTTGTTCAGATTTTCAATCAGATAGGTAGTATTCGTATTCCCGGTAATCGTTGTAAGAAGAGTATATTCGCCCACACCATCACCCATATAGAGCTTGTAGGAGGATGCACCGCTGATCTTACTCCAGGATAATCGAATCTTTTGATCCCCTGCCTTATATTTTAAGACCGGACTCGCAGGCAGGGTGCTGGTGCTGACTTCAGGAGAGAAGCTCCCCCTATAGATGTCCTTATGGATATAGGCGCATACCTTATATCGATAGCTTGTTCCAGAGGCTGCTTTCGTATCAGTATAGGCTGCGGTGGCTGACGATGCCAGATAAGTATATTGATCAGAGGCTGCCGGAGCACGATAAACCAAATATCCGGTCACACCAGGAATCTCATCCCATAGAAGCGAGACTGAGGTCACTGTAATCTCTGTTACCTTAAGTCCGGTAACAGCTTTCGGTGCTCTTACCGTGGTATATGTATCCGAGAAGTCACCATACCCGGTGCTGCCATTCATATCGTATACAGCGCGTACCTTAAAGGTATGAGGAACATCCGGAGATTCAAATAGTATGAGCCTGTTGTAGACAGGGCTGCTGACATAGCTTTGACTACCGGATTCATCCATGCGGTATACCTCATAGCCTTTTGCACCTGCGACTGGCTTCCAGGTGAGGGTGATATAATCAGCATCTAAGTCTTCCTGTGATACGCCGGTCACCTTGGCAGGAACAACCTTTACCATTACAGATGTCAAAAAGCTCTGATATTTTATCCATATCACTTGATCCCCCAGCCTGCCGCTGTCATAGCCCTCCGTTCGGTAATCGCTAATCACCTGTTTCGTACCGTCACTATAACTGGCAGTCAGAACCATGTCATGAAAGTCCAATTCCTCACCGCTCATATAGGTTATCTTCGTTGGGTAAGCTGCTATCTCAAGCGCAGTAACAGATCCCTCTGCTCTCGCAGTATAAGGGTACAATATTCCTGAATATGCACAGATAACTGCCAGCAATAATGCCAGCTTAAGCATTCTACTTTTCATTTTCTTCACTCCTTACAGTAGGCTGTCGATTAGTTCCTAAACGTCATTGTAACTCTGACAGAAATCACCGGGAGCAACTGAATACTCGCCACTATGTGTGCCCGGTTTTCTGTAACCTAAGGTTACCATAGGTAGCAGGATTTGTAAACGTTATACCATGTAATTACTCATGTAAATATTAGCACTTCGGTTTTAGCTGCTGTAAATTGAGGCTTGGATGTATGACGTCGTTGGAATACAGACAACATCTTATGAGTCAGATGTCATAAGAATGACGCCAACCATTACGGTTGACGTCATCAAGATGTTTACTGCTTCTACTGTCTACTTAACAGGGAGTAGTTCAACTGTCCGCAGTCTATACTTGTAATAGAAATTTCTTTCATTACTCTGCTGCCTTGCTCAGTGCCTGTTCCAGATCATGGATCAGATCCTCCGCATCCTCTATGCCTACGGAAAGTCTGATTTGCTCCGGAGTAACACCGGCTGCTCTCTGCTGCTCTTCATTCAGCTGGGAATGGGTTGTGGAGGCAGGATGGATTACAAGTGATTTGGCATCTGCCACGTTTGCCAGCAGGGAGAAGATCTCCAGACTGTCGATAAACTTCTTTGCCGCCGGGGCTCCGCCCTTAATATCGAAGGTAAAGATGGAACCCGCTCCCTTCGGCAGGTACTTCTTAGTAAGCTTATGATATTTGTTGTCCTCTAAACCGGGATAGTTCACTCCGGTAACCTGAGGATGTGCCACCAAAAATCTCACAATCTTCTCTGTGTTGGACACATGTCTCTCCACACGCAGGGAGAGTGTTTCCAGTCCCTGCAGCAGCAGGAAGGAATTAAACGGACTGATGGCTGCGCCGGTATCTCTGAGCAGTTGAACCCTGGCCTTAATAATATAAGCCGGAGCTCCTATATCCTGAGCATATCTGATACCATGATAGCTCGGGTCCGGTTCAGTCATTCCAGGAAATTTTCCGCTTCCGATCCAGTCAAATTTACCGGAATCGATTATCACACCGCCAATGGAGGTTCCATGTCCGCCGATGAACTTCGTTGCCGAGTGTACAACGACATCTGCTCCGAATTCAATAGGTCGAATTAGATACGGGGTTCCGAAGGTATTATCTATGATCAGGGGGATTTTATTCTCATGAGCGATATCAGCTACAGCTTCGATATCAACAAGATTGATTCCCGGGTTACCTAGGGTCTCGATAAATACTGCTTTCGTCCTGTCGTTGATTGCTTTTCTGAAGTTTTCCGGGTCATCCGGATCAACAAAGGTAGTTTTGATACCTAACTTCGGTAGAGTAACAGAAAAAAGATTATAGGTACCACCATAAAGCGTACTTGCCGCTACGATCTCATCCCCAGCCTCAGCGATATTTAGGATTGAATATGTAATTGCAGCAGAGCCTGAGGCAACAGCCAAAGCAGCCACTCCCCCCTCCAGCGCAGCAATCCTCTGCTCGAATACATCATTGGTAGGATTCATGATTCTGGTATAGATATTTCCCAACTCCTTCAATGCAAATAAGTTCTCGGCATGCTCATAATTATTGAACAGATAGGAGGTAGTCTGGTAAATAGGTACCGCTCTTGCACCGGTTACCGGGTCGGCCTTCTGGCCTGCATGAACCTGTAGTGTGTCAAACTTTAATTTTCCTTCACTCATATGATTTCTCCTTTTCAATTTTGTTTATATCATACTTACTCTATATGATTAATATGTAATTATCAATTAAGGTAACTCATTCCATCCCATTTGTCAACACTTATTTATAATATTTTCAACTTATTGGAATTATCTGTACGATTCCGGATCGTTCTATGCGATGATGTCACTTAATCTCTTAAGAACATGATCGTACCGACAATAAATAATGCCAACCCCATAAATTTTCTGGAGCTGATCTCCACATGATTCAGGTAGACATCCATAACCAGCCCGCTCAACAGCTGCCCGGACAGAATAAGGATCAGTGTATTGGAGATTCCCAGACTCGGAATCGCTCTGGAGGAAAAATATATGATAAAGGCACCGAAGATTCCTCCCAGCCAAAGCACCGGGCTTACTGTCATGATCCGGGGATATTTAGACAGAGTACCGCCATAGGCACAAAGGAATACCATGAAAATCAACCCAACGATCAGACTGTGCAGTGTGGCCAGGCTCGGTGTGATATGTTTACCAAGCTGTGCGTTGATACTCGTCTCTATGGTCGTGAATATTCCTGCTAAAACAGCTAATACAATTGATATGATGCTCATGGCAAACCTCGTAAATTTCCTTGGTTCCATCTTATGTAGCTTGCCTCGGTTCTATACGGGCTATCTCGCAGACTTTCCAGATACTGCTTGTACTAATCCTAAAATCATATTATAATAGCAGTAATTTATTCAGATGAAGGAGTAAGGAAAGATGCAGTATAAGAACTTAAGCAAAAATGAGCTTCAGGTGATGAAAGCGGAGCTTGAAACATTGTATAAGGAATTTCAGGGATTTAAGCTGAACCTGAATATGACCCGAGGCAAACCCTCCTCAGCCCAATTGGATTTGGCAATGGAGATGCTTAATGCTCTGGACAGTGAAGCTAATCTCACCTCCTCCACCGGGGATGATTGCAGAAATTACGGTCTAATGGACGGCATTCAAGAAGCAAAGCAGCTGATGGCTGATCTGGTTGATCTCAATCCAAAGCAGGTCATGATCCATGGAGCCTCCAGCTTGAATATCATGTATGACCTCATTTCCCATTCCTTTACCCATGGAGTTGATGGGAGTACTCCCTGGTATCAGCTTGACCGTGTGAAATTTCTTTGCCCTGTTCCGGGATACGACAGACATTTTGCGATAACAGAGTATTTTGGTATTGACATGATTAATATTCCAATGAAGCAGGACGGACCGGATATGGATCTGATTGAAGAGCTCGTCCGTACTGACGAGGCGGTCAAGGGTATCTGGTGCGTTCCTCAATACAGTAATCCGAGCGGAGTCGTATATTCTGATGAGACAGTCCGCCGTTTCGCAGGGCTAAAGCCGGCCGCAAAGGATTTTCGGATCTATTGGGATAATTCCTACTGTGTCCATCATTTATATTTTGATCAGCCTGAGAATGTATTAGAAATCTTGAAGGAATGTGAGAAGTCCGGAAACCCGAATCTGGTATATGAATTCCTGTCAACCTCGAAGATCAGCTTCGCGGGTGGTGGCATCTCTGCCGTAGCCTCTTCGGATGCAAATCTAAAGGAGATTAAGAAATTCATGAGTTTGCAGTTTATCTGCCATGATAAGGTAAACCAATTACGGCATGTACGTTACCTAAAGGATAAGGCTACTGTTATGGAACATATGAAGAAGCATGCTGCTCTGCTTGCCCCTAAATTTGAGGCTGTGGAGACAATTCTGGAACAGGAGCTCGGCGGACTTGGTATCGGAACCTGGACCAATCCGAAGGGCGGCTATTTCATCTCCTTTCAGGCCATGCCTGGCTGTGCTAAGGCTATCGTATCAAGATGCAAGGAGGCAGGTGTTGTATTGACCGAGGCAGGAGCCACCTATCCCTACGGTAAGGATCCGTCCGACAGTAATATCAGGATTGCTCCTTCCTTCCCGACACCGGAGGAGTTGATTACCGCCACGCAAGTATTTGCATTATGTGTTAGGCTATGTTCCATAGAGAAGCTTCTGGCAGAAAAATAAAGAAAAAAACCACTAAGGGTGCCCCCCGACAGAAAGGCTATGTATGATATAACGATCTGCTGTCGGGGGGTGTCTCATTTCTGAGTCTATAAGTATTTTTTCAGCCATTGTAATGCTGCTTCCCACATCTCCCGCTTAAACTCATGTCCGGTGTCCTGATAGCCGATCAGTTTTACTTTTTCAGGAGAATTTTGATAGTAACATACTAATTCCTCATAAAAGCGCTTTACTTTATTCAGATTATAGTGCCGGTCGATATCACCTACCTGAATTAGCAGTGCTGTCGGATAGAATAAATCCAAATGATTTGAAGGCTGATATTGGTCAGATAGTGATGCCAGCCCCGTTTCAATTGCTGATGACTTACGTACAGACACATCGCCCGGGATATCATCCCAGAAGGGAGAGCTGATGATTGGTAACCCCACCTTGATCCGGTGATCCGTTACAATCGTCCGGTAGGTGATAAATCCACCCATGGATACTCCTAGCATTGCGATTTTCTCTTCCTCTACCTCCTCCAACCCGGATAGCTCATCAATAAGCAGCTTCACGTCATCCGCCGTTTCCTTCATTGCCATCCTTAAAGTTAACAAATCGATTTCTCCCGAAGAATTCAACACCGCTGTGTGAAAGTCGGGTCCCGGCCGCTCCCCATGAAGTCTGTTATCAATCGCTACTGCTAAAAAGCCTAATTCCGCCAAATCCTTCAGACATCCGTTTGCCGAAAAAATCTCTTTGCTTTGGGTAAAGCCGTGACTTAATATCACCAGAGGTTTCTTACGTTTATCATCACTCTTACATAGGATGGTAGGAATATTCCGTATCATTTTCTTCTCTTCAATCATCATGTTTGAAATCTCCTTTACAATATTATGGTAAAACTATAAACTATAAAGTAATAGACAGGTCAAGTAAAAAAGGAGGGGTTCAAATGGCATTTACCGTCGGAAAGCTTTCAAAAAGGTTTGGGATATCAAGAACAGCGCTTCTTTATTATGACCAAATCGGCCTCCTGTGTCCCACAGCAAGAAATACAGCAGGGTACCGCCTGTACAGTCAGGCAGACGCTGACCGGCTTGGGCAGATTATGATATTAAAGCATGCGGGGGTGCCAATCAGTCAAATAAAAAGTCTGATCGCTGCAAAAGAAACAATAGCCTTTGGCAAGTTGATGAAAAGACTGGGTGAGATAAATCTTGAGATTGAGAAATTAAAGAATAATCAGAAACAGATTATCAGTATTATGAGTGGATCTGCTGTAGTGAAAGACGCTCCTTCTGAAACTCTCATCCTTACGGATCATATCATTCAATATGCTGAAATTGCTAATGATAAAAGAGAGCAATGGCATGCGGAGTTTGAAGCCCATTCACCTGAGCTGCATGAAAAATTCCTCAGGATGATCGGGTTAAGTGAAGATGATATTCTGTCTGTAAGAAAAAGAAGCAGAGAATAATCTGCTTCTTATAATTATCTACGAAATCCATACTGATCAAAATTCTTTTTTAATGCCTTCTCGGTCGGAAAAATCGTTCCGATCAAAAAAAACATTTGTGTGAAACTGAGGCCAGCACCAACCCATCCGGTTCCATCCGTATCCAACCCTATGGTAGCGATACTTATAATAGCGGAAATATACAGCATATATTTACCCACTTTCTTCCACAACCGTCCGCAGTAATGATGGGCAAACTGCCAAGTATCTCTATTCTTCATGGACATGCCGGTTCGGTATCCGAAAACCCCATTCATCTCATTGGGTGCCTTCTTCTCAAAATAGCTTCCGAATAACAGCATGGTTGCAGGAATAAGAAGATTGAACAAGGTCATAAAGATCCAGAACCCCATATTGTCCCTCCATTATTTTTCTTCTAGAAAGTAAATCTGATCACTCTGTGTCTTGATAGAAAGCCGGCCTTCTCCAGGGTTTTCTTTGAAGAAAGATGATAATACCAGCACCCGGCTACCGGAATTTGATTTTTGCTTAAGCAGTATTCCTTCAGTTTAATTAGGATGTACGTACCGATCCCTTGTCTCCTGTATTTCTCAGCAACCACCATTCCGATATCCCGGTAGTTTAAGTTATGCCAGACCTTTTTGCAGGTACCGGCACCCAGGAGCTGTTCACCGGAACAGAAGACCAGAACCTCCTCTTGCTCGATCTCCTTGTATAAATCATGAAAGAAATCCACACCCTCTGCAATTTTATCTATGGCTGCAAGCTCATTATAATCCCTCTTCGTTGCTAGCCGGTAGGTAATATTGTCATATGGTAGGTCAGGTAAACTAGCCTCCAAGTAATCCCTGAACAGATAAGCACTGCCTTCCGCACCTTTATGGTAATCCAAGCATAGTGACATCAGCAGTGGATCATAGGTTTTACATTCCGCTGCGGTTACATACTTCTGTTCAATCAGAAATCTGAAGATTTCCTGCGAGTATACCCAGCTATTTTTGGTTAAATAGAATTCCCATATGGTCTTATCGGCACCGATGATAACATAACCGGCATTGCTGCCATGATAATTGATAATAAAGCAATCGGATTCCCACACATTCTCTTCTATATTGAGGTCCTGAGCACAGACAAGCTCCTTATGATAAACATCTCTCAATTGTCGAATTTCGTCCTTGGAGATTACAGCCTCTAATTTTATCATGATATCAGATCTCCCTTGATTGTTTTTCTTTCGTATCATCATTTAAACCCGTAAATCTCCATGCCTCTTCCTGTTTGGATCTCTTAAGTCGTTATCTCCTCACCCTCTATGCGATAAATATCCTCCAGCCTCAGTCTTTTATCTACGACCTGGAGGATATGTGAGGTCTGGTCGAATTTAGCGACCATACCGGTGAATCGAATATACTCTCCGCCACCTATGCTGCTCGCTTTATCCTTCCGGAAATACACCACGGTAATGACCGGATGCTGCCCTATCGATAGAAGCTGCTCTATCTCACTCAATTGTAAATCCAGATACTCTTTTGATTCCTCCGACAGCTCAATACGGGGGACAACTATTTTTTGTTTTGCGGCAATTGCCTCCTCATAGCCCTTAAGAGCAGCAAAAGGAACGAATATCTTTGCCCGGTCTTCTATCCTCATTCTTGGATGTTTGATGTTATCTGAGCTTTTCAATGGATATTCCAAATAAATGATGTCATCATATTGATGTGTAACCTTGGCATCCAATGATACCGGATTCTTTACCATACAATATCCTCCATTCTGCCGACATCCCCTCGAATTTGGGCGACAGCACAATATTCGCTAAGAGAATTGTAAACTATTCTCTTTTCACCTCTATGCTCTGTGTCCGCCGATCTGGTTATTTCTGTCCCTGGTAGTAGCACCCTCTTCAAAATTAGTGCCTTTCAGGATTGCGTTCTTCCCAAACTTCTTCTTAATACTAAGCATGGCTTCCTGCATCTTACGCTCCTTCG
>JAEZHX010000042.1 GCA_023436765.1 Bacillota bacterium | reverse complement strand
CGAATGAGTATCTGCCTTTCTTTGATGAGCTGGAAAAAAACATTATAAAGCTGTCCGATGCGATAGCTGTAGCAGCTGAGACTCAGGATGAGACAGCTGCAGAGACTTCCAGACAGGCATGGATTATTCTTATAACCGCTGCAGTTGCAGCAATAGCTGCAACAATAATTATCGTTTTCGCTATTCGCCGTTCGATTATGAACCCGGTAATGGAAATCGTAAGTGTTTATGATGAGATGTCGAAGGGTAATATGCAGGTGAAAATCAACTATGAGAGCAAGGATGAAATGGGCAAAATGGCAAAGAGCATCCGAAAGACAAATGAGCTCCTCACTTCGTATATAAACGATATCTCGAAAAAACTTGAATTAATGTCACAGGGAGATATGAGAATTGATATGGAAATGGACTATATAGGTGATTTTGCGGCAATCAAAAAGGCTATAGAGCATACCGTTTCCTCTTTAAATCATACATTGCAAACAATTAACACGGCGGCAGAACAGGTCAGCACAGGAGCTTCACAAGTGTCAAGCGGGGCCCAGGCTCTTGCATCAGGATCTACGGAGCAGGCTTCTTCTATAGAAGAATTAAGCGTTACTGTGACCAAGGTTGCCGAGCAGGCTACGGCGAACTCAGATAATGTAAATGTAGCAACACAGTATGTGGAGCAGGCCGGTACAGACGTTGAAACTGGAAATGAACACATGGGGCAGCTTACGGAAGCCATGATGGAGATCAATTCTGCGTCCAACCAAATTGCCAATATTACTAAGGTTATTGAAGATATCGCTTTCCAGACCAATATACTCGCTTTGAATGCAGCTATTGAAGCCGCCCGTGCAGGTAACGCCGGAAAAGGTTTTGCAGTTGTGGCTGACGAAGTGCGAAATCTTGCCGCTAAATCAGCAGAAGCAGCAAAGCAAACGTCTGATTTAATCAAGGCCTCTGTCGATACTGTTTCTAAGGGAACGCAAATAACGACACAAACAGCGCAGATACTGTTGGATATACGAGAAAAGACTAAATTAGTAATCGAAAGTATCATCAAAATTGATGAAGCATCTGCGGAGCAGGCAGCGGCTATAGAACAGATCAAGCAGGGACTAAATCAGGTATCCTCTGTTGTGCAGACAAATGCTGCAACTGCGGAGGAAAACTCGGCGACAAGCGAAGAAATGTCTGCCCAGGCTACTACACTGCAAGAGGAGGTTGGTAAGTTCAAGCTTAAATATGGATATGAGAAGGACAGTTTTGCGTCTATCGCTCCCTTAAGAGAACCAGTAAAAGAGAGTCCGGCTTTGTTGGAGGTAGCTGCTTCTCTTGGAAAATATTGAGGTTTCGCTGATTTGGCAGCCAGTGGAAATAATCCTTAGTAACAGAAGCAAAGAAAACTGGCAGTTTTGGAGGAGGTAGAAGGTTGGACAATTATTCAAGCAATTCCATGTTGGATGTTTTTATATATGAGACCACTCAAAATATAGAGCAACTCGAGGTAGCGATACTAGCCAGTGAAAAAGCGGGCTCTTTTGAACCGCAGGCAGTTAACGAAATATTCAGGGTTATGCATACGATAAAGGGCTCTTCCACCATGATGATGTATAACAATATTTCGTCGCTTTCTCATGCCATAGAGGATCTTTTCTACTTTATACGAGAAGAAAAACCTGAAAACATAGACTGTGCACTCCTTTCGGATTTGGTTTTAGAGGGTGTAGATTTTATTAAGCTGGAGATGGAGAAGGTCAAAAATTCCGATAGCCTCGACGGAGATCCATCAGACCTGATTGAAAACATCAAGGATTTTCTGTCCTCCATTAAGGTGGGACCGAAAAGCACAGATACTTCAAAAGAAACGCAAAAAGAAGTCGAGCAGCAATATTACTCGGCCCCCGACAAAAAAGACAAAAATGCAGAGCAAAAATGCTACGAAGCGGTAATTTATTTTGAAGATGGGTGCGAAATGGAGAACGTCCGGGCTTTCAATATCGTTCATAATTTAAAAGATATTGTGGAGGATTTTAGCTACTGCCCAGAGGATATCATCGAAAGTCCTAACAGTGTACAAATTATTCGGGAACAAGGCTTCAGAATAACGCTCATAAGTGATAAAAGCATGAAGGAATTACACGATTTTTTCTTAAGTAACGCCTTTATCCGAAATCTTGAGGTTACTGAGCTTCTGGACAGACAGACTTCCGAGAAGTGTATTGATCAAGAAACTGCCCTTCAGGGATCTTCCATCAAATTAGCTAAGCTGCAGGCTGAGGGCCTAGGACAATTTGAAAACAGGAGTTCCCAGCAGAGTATTATCAGCGTAGATGTTATGAAGCTGGATAAGTTGATGGATCTAATGGGGGAAATGGTAATAGCAGAGGCGATGGTTACACAAAACCCTGAGTTGCAGGCGATTAAGCTTAATAGCTTCTATAAAGCCGCCCGTCAGCTTCATAAAATAACAAGCGAAATGCAGGACTTGGTTATGTCCATACGAATGGTTCCGTTGGCGGCGACATTTCATAAAATGCATCGTATTGTGAGGGATATGAGTAGGAAGCTCAATAAAGAAGCAAGATTGGTGCTAATGGGAGAAAATACTGAGGTTGATAAGAATATAATTGAGCATTTATCTGACCCACTGATGCATCTTGTTCGCAATGCCATTGATCATGGAATTGAAGATCCTGACGAAAGAAGGACCGCTGGCAAGCAAAAATCAGGTCAGATAATACTGGAAGCAAACAATGCCGGAAGCGATGTTATTGTAACTGTCCGTGATGACGGTAAGGGCCTCAATAAGGAGAAAATTCTAAAAAAAGCCCGGGAAAATGGCTTGCTGAGCAAACCTGAAAATGAGATAACGGATAAGGAAATCTACAACCTGATCTTTCTGCCGGGTTTCTCTACTAACGACAACGTGACGGAATTCTCCGGCCGGGGTGTTGGCATGGACGTAGTAGTAAAAAACATAGAAGCAGTAGGCGGTTCGGCAACAATAGACAGCATCGAAGGCTCCGGGACGGTAACAACACTGAAAATACCTCTCACATTGGCCATCATAGACGGAATGAACATACGAGTAGGTGACGCAAAGTATACACTCCCCACAACATCGATTAAAGAAACTTTTAGAGTTAACGAAAAAGATATTATCAAAGATCTTAACGGTAATGAGATGATTATGGTTCGCGGAGAGTGTTATCCAATCGTCCGCATTCATGAACTATTCTCAGTTAAAACCGAAATCACCGAGCTGACCAAAGGAATTATGCTCATGATTGAGCAGGATGACAAGACCATCTGTATTTTCGCTGACGAGCTATTAGGCCAACAACAGGTAGTCGTCAAGGCTCTTCCCTCCTACATGAAAAACATACAAAAGGTGGAAGGATTAGCTGGCTGTACACTCCTGGGGGATGGCAGTATAAGTCTGATTCTCAATATTGGCGGGTTAATCAGCATGGAGTCATAAAAAATGATATATATATACACTATAAACATAAAAGGAGGCTATAAAAGATGGCACAAGCCGACTTGCTGGACATTACGGAACAAGAGGATATGCTGGAAGGAAAGTATCTTATATTCTATATTGGGAACGAACTATATGGGATTGAAATCCGATACATTACTGAAATCATTGGTATTCAGCCCATTACAATAGTTCCTGGGATGCCTCATTATATAAAGGGAATCACCAATCTCCGGGGTAAAATTATTCCTGTCATGGATGCCCGACTGCGTTTTAAAAAAGCAGCCAGAGAATATGATGACAGAACCTGTATTATCGTTCTTGATACAAATGGTATTTCAACCGGGTTAATTGTAGACAACGTTTCAGAGGTAATCGCCATAGCCGATGAGGATATTGCGCCTCCCCCGGATATAAATAAAGGTGGTCTTAAATACATCAAGGGTATAGGCAAGGCTGATGGAAACGTCAAACTGCTAGTGGACTGCCAGAAAATACTCAAAGACGATGAAGTGGAGTTACTCAGCTCCATGACTTGATATGAAAACTTTCAACGAAAAGCGACAAGGTTTGAAGGAACGAATATATTTCTCTATATTTGATGAGGGAGGTAGTTTGTGAAAGCTATAAGTGAAAAAGAATTCAGGCTATTTGCCGATTATATAAAAGCTAACTTTGGTATCCATTTCAAGGATGAGAAAAAGACCCTTGTCGAGGGAAGACTCGGAAATACACTCTCAAGCATGAATTTGTCCAGCCTGACTGAGTACATGAGCTATGTGACATCGGATAAAACTGGAAAAGCCGTTTCCGATATGTTGGACAGGATCACAACCAACCATACCTTTTTCATGAGAGAACCAGCACATTTCCAATATTTCAAGGGTATCGTGTTGCCTTATTTGGCAAAGACGGTGCCCAATCGGGATCTGCGGATTTGGAGTGCGGCATGTTCCACGGGGGAGGAACCCTATACGCTTGCAATGATTATTGATGAATTCTTTGGTACCAATAAAGAGAAATGGGACACAAAGATACTGGCAACGGATATTTCCAAGGGAGTGCTTACTTCCGCACAGACAGGTGTTTACAGCCAGGAGAAGATGAAGGATCTGCCGGAGTACTGGAAAAATAAATATTTCAAAGAGCATGACTCTGGACAGTATATTCTGTCTGAGAAGATCAGAAATGAAGTAACTTTCAGTAATATCAACCTGATGGACGCCACATATCCTTTCCGAAAGAAAATGCATGTTATTTTTTGCAGGAATGTCATGATTTATTTTGATAATGAAACCAAGA
>JAEZHX010000041.1 GCA_023436765.1 Bacillota bacterium | reverse complement strand
CCTTTGGAATCCGTCTCAACCAGCTTCTTTACTTCTGATGCCATATAAGCCTGATGCTCACCGGATACGGAGGAACCATATTTATATACGATTTCCGCTGCTTCCTCCGGATTGGCACAGGCATACTCCCAGCCCTTCATGGAAGCATAGAGAAATGCCTTCACCGTATTGGGGTTCGCTTCTGCAAAGGCTTTTGTACAGAAGATGTTATCCTCCAGCATGGCAACACCCTCATCGTTCATGTCAATGAACTTCACCTTATCCCCATAACCGTAGCCGCCATCATAGCTGTTCTTCACCAATCCCAATTCATTGTAGGTCATGGCGGAGGCCAGCAGAATGGAGTCATCATCAAAGCCGTCCATGTCAAAGGCCTGGCTCAGATATGAGGTACCCTGCCCGTATTTCGTAAGCAGTGCCTGTATCTCATATTCATTTCCGAGTCCCCAGTTTCCGACCTGACCCTTGCCTGCTGCATCTATAACGATACTCTCCACCGTTGCATCCGCAGAGTAGTATGGTCCCGTACTCTCTTCGACAGGTGCCTTCGTAGCTTCAGTTGCCTTTGGTGCCTCTGTGGCTGCAGCAGGTTTATCCCCTGTCGTATCAGTCGCTTTCTCCTCCTTCTTGCAGCCCGCAAATAACGCAAGAACCATGGTACATGCTACGATGAGGGCGAGCAGCCTCCTTGTTTTTCTCTCCGATAATTTCTTCATCATAAATTCCTCCTCTTTCCTTGTTTTATATTTAGTGAAGGCCTCCATTAACGGCGGCCCTTCAACAGGATACCTTCTGTAATCAATAAAATAACATACAGGATGATGCCGATGAGACAGGCTACGGTGATATAAGCCCAGGCAGTGGCATATTGCGCCAGAACGATATTTTCCCTGATTTGCCTTCCTACCCCTATGATATATTCTGCGAAATACTCACTGACCAGGGCACTGATCACGCAGCCGGGTACACTAACCCTTAATGCAGTGAACAGATACGGTATGAAGTTTGGAACCCGCAGCTTATAGAATATCGTGAACTTACCGGCCGCATAGGATTTCATCAGGTCCATGGAATAGGGCTTCAGCTCTGTAAAGCCACGGTATGCATTGATGCTCATCGCAACGGTACAGGTGATCATGACCACGAGCATCTTGGCGAGCATACTCCGGGTATTCGGATTCTTACTGAAATCCTTCGTCAGGTTATTTAGTATTGGTGCAATTGCAATGATCGGTATGGCATTGAAGGCTGAGGCGATGGTCAAGCCACCTGACCCCCATTTCGGTAAAAGCGTTGCGATAACAGCCAGTACGATTCCGAATACGGATCCCAGAACCAAACCACCGATCGCCACGAATACCGTAGCTTTTACATTTGTAAGAATAACAGCCCAGTTATCATGAATGATGCTTAGGATACGACCGGGTAGGGGCAAAGTAAAGGTATCCGCACCAATGATCTTATGTAAGATCTGTGTCTGCCAGAGAACTACAAATATGAGGGCGAAGGCTACCGGATAAAGAATGGTGGTAATTGTCTGTTTTTTAGTTCTTCTTCTTTTCTTAGCTACCATCTTTATCACCGCTTACCCTTTCTCCGTTTATAGGGTGAAGTTAGTTTCTCAATGACGGACATGAGGTAAAAGCTTAAGATACCGATGGCCGCACTGAAGAATACGATTTGCCAGAATACATAGATGGACATGGCATGCTTTAAGGACTGGGATAGCATACAACCCAGGCCACCTCCACCCTGCAGGGTATCCACCAGAATGGAAGCTGTTATTGCCATAGGTGCCGAAATCTTCAACCCTGTAAACAGATATGGCTTACAGGAGGGAATTAATAGCTTCCGGTATATCTGATATTTACTGGCTGCAATGGAATACATCAGCTCATGCTTCTCCTTCTCTACCGCTTTAAAGCCTGCCAGTGTATTTGTAGCCACCGGATAGAAGGTCAATATGGCTGCAATGACAATGCGGCTCTTATCGATGTCCTTCGTCACTGCCAGAACAATTGGAGCCATGCCCAGAATCGGTATCATCTGTATCAGCATCAAATAAGGAAAAACAGTTTTCTCAACACCGGCGAACAGATTCATAAGTAATGCCAGAGCAAAACCGATGATAATCCCTATCAGGAAGCCGATAGCAGCACGCCATAAGGTGATACCTGCATTGCTAAGCACGATCTGGAGAGCCGTCTTACCGCTGCTTACCATCTTCTGACTGAAAACCGACTCTAGAATCTGCCCCAGGTGCGGGAGAACATTTTCTGAGGTCCGCTTGGTCCGCTCGATGATCATTGCCCCGATTTCCCATAGGGTAAACAAGCCTATAAGCCATACGGCAGTGACCAGTTTTTTTGATGCAATAATGCCCTTGAATGTTTTCATACCGTCCCCCCCTTTCCTTCTTTTTTCATCGCTTTAGAAACTAATAAATTGCGCAAAGCATTCATTGCATTATATTCCTTCAAAGCTTCTCCTCACCTTGGCAACCAGGTCATTAAACTCCGGTGAATTCTTAAGCTCCAGGCTCCGAGGTCTCGCCAGCTTAATATCTATCACTGCCGTCACCCTTCCCGGATGAGGGGATAACACAACCACCCGGTCCGACAGAAAGACCGCTTCCTGAATGTTATGAGTAACAAACAAAATGGTTTTATTCGTCTTCTTCCAAATTCTTAAGAGATCCTCATGCAGCTTTTCCTTTGTGAATTCATCCAGTGCGGAGAACGGCTCATCCATCAGCAGTATTTCGGGCTTGATTGCCAGAGCCCTCGCAATACCGACTCTCTGCTGCATTCCTCCGCTCAGCTCGTGCGGATATTTCCGCCCAAACTCCATGAGTCCCACCAGCTCCAGCATTTTGGTCACTCTCGCGGTCCTGTCCTTCTTCGGTATACCCATCAATTCCATGGGCATGCATACATTCCTTCTCACTGTCCTCCACTCATAAAGCACAGGATTCTGGAATACGATTCCATACTTCTTCTGAAGTCTGATCTCCCTGGGGGACTGCCCTCTGACTGTGATCTTACCGGAGGTGGGCTGCTGCAGATCAGCCACCGTTCTCAACAGAGTTGTTTTCCCACAGCCGGAGGGTCCAAGCAATGAGATAAATTCTCCCTGTCTGATCTCAAGATTGATATTCTGTAAAGCTGTAACCGGATCGCCACCCTCCTTATCCGGAAACCGTACGCTCAAATTCTCAATCAGTATCTCTGTCTCCTGTGGCTTCTCCTCTTTATGAATAACTTCATACCTGTAACTGCCTAAAGCTTCCATCGCTTACCTCCTATTCCTCCGCATCATACCACTTGATTCCTTAAGGACTGTTTCCCCTCAAAAAAACGGCGTAAAGCTATGCCTTACGCCATCGTAGTTATTTCCACAGTCGGTAATACAATCCGACTAAATCCTCCTTCGTTACCTCCTTGATCGTATTGGAGGGACTGCCGCTGGCCATGGCATTCTGAGCCATGATATCCACTGCAGTCAGAAAGTCCGGTTTTGATATGCCGTACTCCTGCAAGGTTGGGATTGCAATGCTTCTGCACAGAGCTCTCAGCTCCCTGATAAAGGCTCCGGCTGCTTCCTCAGCGGCCATGCTTCTGTCAGCCGCACCAATTTCCCTGGCCAGAGCAGCAAATCTTTCATAACAGCCATCCATCGCAAACTCCAGACAATCAGCAATCAGCATGGCATTGGAAATACCATGGGGTACATGGAAGATTGCTCCGATCGGTCTACTCATTCCATGGACCAGCGTTACCGAAGCATTATTGATACAGACACCCGCTTCAAAGGCTGCGATTGACAGTTCCTCCCTGGCCTTTAGGTCCTCTCCGTCCGCATATGCCCTCGGAAGATACTGAAATATCCGTTTCACGGCGGATATTGCGAACAGCTCAGTCATAGGATTTCCCTTCCTGGAGGTGTAGGCTTCCACTGCATGGGTTAAAGCATCCATACCGGTAGCTGCTGTTACCGTAGGGGGAGCTGTTACGGTGAAAGCGGGATCGATCACTGCCAGCTTCGGTAGCAGGTCATCTCCCTTTAGCAGCATTTTAATATCCTTCACTGAGTCAGTTATTACCGTATACCTCGTAGCCTCCGAACCGGTACCTGCCGTGGTAGGGATCAGAACCATAGGAGGGAACTCTCCGGTTATGTCAATTCCCAGATAATCTGTTATTTGACCCGGCAATACCGACATGGCAGCAATTGCCTTGGCACTGTCCAGGGGACTGCCGCCACCGATGCCTATGATGAAATCACAATCTGCCTCTTTATAGACCCTAACCCCGGCTTCTACCATGCGATCTGTCGGTTCTCCGGGAATATCATTAAAAACCACAGCCTCTATTCCCCATTGCTCCAGATAATTTGTCAGCATATCCACTACACCAGTTTTGGTAACGATTTTACCTGTAACAATCAATGCCTTCTTACCAAGGTTCTTTATCACTCCTTCACTTGCTTCCAAAGCTCTTTCACCTAGGATCACCAGATCCGGTAATTTAAACTGATATGCCATCTCTGCACCTCTCTGCGTGTTTTATAAAAAAGAAGCAGCGCCGGAGTTATTGTCTTACTGCTCCGTTGCTGCTTGATTCTGATCTATCATATTTGTAATTATATTCATAAAGGGTATTATTATCAACCTTTGGATGACCAAAATTCTTTGTGCATCTGCACAACAGCAGTACTCTGCCTCCTGCAACATCAACTACTTAGAACAGCTCCTGGTATATCCCCTTAACCGTTTCCCATTCAAGAACAGTGTAGTTGTTCTTCATCAGCCTGGTCTGTTTCAACATGACTGTTTCCGTAAAATCATCAATATCAGCTCTCCTCATTCCATATTCATGCAGTGCCCTCAAGGGCAGAATGGTTTCCAGCAGCTTCTCCAAGGCATCATATACCTCGGATGGATAACAGCCCAGCAGCTTACCCAGATACTGATTCAGCTCCGACAGCAATCTGCCCTCCGGCTTCAGCTTCTGGTAGGTTCTGAATACCTTAATAAAAAAGGCGTAATTTGCTTCTCCGTGGGGCACATGATAAGCGCCGCTCAAAGGATAGCTCAAGGCATGGACCGCTGCACAGCCCGCATTTCCGAAGGCGATTCCGGCATAGGTGGAGGCGGTCAGAAAGTTTCCGAGATAGGGAAACCGAGCATCCTTCCCGTGCAGCTCCATTCTCCGAAAGCCGGTAAGGATCAGCTTGATCGCCTGCATGGAATAGGACCGTGTAAAGGAGTTGGCTCTCGGTGAGGTATAGGCTTCCATTGCGTGAACCAGAGCATCTATGGAACTGGATGCAAAATACCTCATCGGAAGCGAGGTGAGGAGCTCCGGAATTAATACCGCATAATCTCCATATAAGGCCTCAGCTGCCAACCCCATTTTGGTCCGTCGGGAGATTAGCTCCAGCACCGATATGTTTGTGACTTCACTACCCGTACCACAGGAAGAAGGAACCAGAATCAGGACCTTGTTCCGTACGGCTTCCATTCTTCCTTCGAAGAGGTCCAGTACCGGTGTATATTGCTTCAGAGCAAGGAGCTTTGCAACATCTAATATTGTTCCTCCGCCGATTGCTATAATACGCTCATAATTACCGTCCTTAATGTCGTGATAGATACTCTCTACCATATCGTCCGATGGTTCCCCATTCCCATAGTCCTTACTGAAGATAATACGGGCACCCTCTGTCTGATCGACCAGATATGTTTCATAAACGGACCTGCTGGTAAACACCAGATCCCCGCTCCCCGGTTTAAATTCCTTAAGAAATTCCTTCATGGAGCTGCATTGTATAATTCTGGGTACTATTCTGAATTCTTTCATATTCGGCCTCTTTCTATGTGCATTCTTTGATTGCTTCCTCGAGGATCTTGAAGCCGGCCTCCAGCTGTTCATCGGTAATTACCAACGGAGCCAGGAACCGTATTACATTCCCAAAAGTACCCGCACTCTCGATTAATAATCCCTTCTGCACGCAATCATAAACCAATTTCTCCACCAGCTCGGTATAGGGCTGTTTCGTCTGTCCATTCTTTACGAACTCTATGCCAATCATTGCACCTAGTCCACGTACATCACCGATCACCTTATATTTATCCTTCCATTCGATGAACTCCTTGAAGCATCTGGTCCCGATAACAACAGCTCGATCAATCAGCCTTTCCCTCTCCATAACCT
>JAEZHX010000033.1 GCA_023436765.1 Bacillota bacterium | reverse complement strand
GTGGGTGCAGGAGGGTATCTATACCGGTGAATTCCGGACGATTGCGGTAAATGGAACTGATAAGCTGAGCAGGACAGAAGTTATTAGAAATACAAGCCGAAATAATTATGTGGCCACACAGACGATTAACTTCCAGGTGTCCGGGCGTATATATGGGTTGACGCTTTATGATATTTCCGATTATCCTAATTGGGAGACGGTATTTCGCAAAAAGAACAGTATGCTATTCAAATACTTTGAAGGCTCAACAGATGGTACCAAGAGAACAAGTTATAATGATGACAATGCATATTATTATACGGTTGGTACCCGAAATCAGTATGGGCAGGAAACGGACCGGCTAAACAAATATACAGTTCCCTTAGTGAATGGCAATCATCCGAAATATAAAAACCTTGGTGTATTAAAAACAGGTTATGCGGTCCGAATTATGCTGGAGACTACAGGGGAGATGTATAGTAACGCCAGTTTTATAAAGATAACACCAACCTTTTATTATGTCGACGCAAAAGGCGGGAACCGGAGACGGGTGGACCTATATTATGATGAAGAGATAGATGGTAAATATATACGACTAATCAAGGTGGGAGATGGCCTGGATCAAGTAAATATTAAGTCGAGTACGACGGGTAATCTTTATACCAGGATACCGGAAGCAGAACTTAAGAATACCTCCGCAATAATCAATACCCCTTATTCTAAGCTTATAAATCAGACCAGCACGATGTATTCATACAGCCAGATCAGGATGCTACATCCTTTCCGGACCTTTGTAGGGTGGAATTATGCGGCTGATATAGCTGGGTTGGATTCCTTTGAAGCTGTACGGACAGCCACAGGTCAGTCGGAATTAAGCCTGTCAAAATATACACAGAAATGGTATGGAACCTATAAGATCCCTCAAAATGTCCATGCGGTAGCAGCAGGATATGACGTAAGAGACTACTTAAGTAAGCATGGGATAGACTATAAGGAAGATTTTTGGTTGACTGGAGGATATATTATCGTTAATTTCAATATCGTTACCATTGATAAAAGCGGCAGAGAAAACCTGTCTTATATCAATGCAAATAATTATCTGAACAATGGAAACTGCTCTATGTGGGTAACAGAGGGTGCTAATGTGCAGAAAACAGATAGCAAGGGAAATGTATTTAACCTAAGGGCAGGGGATAGCATTATTTACTTTTCTGATAAGAAATATGGTGACGACTACGAAGGTAAGCTATATTAGTTATACTGAAGCTATTCCCATGCTTATTGGGCCTAAATCAATTAGGCATAGTTTAGGGATTAAATTCGTATGAAGTACATCAAGAAGAGCGCCCGAAGGCGCTCTTTATATTAATGAATGCCAGTAACAGGCCTTCATTAATGATATATGCAAACGGGCCTAAGACACCATTGCCTTAATCCCGATTGGTGTCAAGCAAGTATCTTTAGCTTTGGTAGAAGAAGCCTACAGAGCTCCTATAATAATTCTTTTACACTGCTCTCCACGACGCTTAAGTCAACGGTCGGTTCAAACCGTTCTACGACATTTCCATTCCGGTCAATTAAGAACTTAGTGAAGTTCCACTTGATATCGGAGGTATTTTTATAATCAGGAATCTTCTCTGAAATAAGCTGATCCAGTTTCGATGCCAGAGGATGCTCAGGATTGAAACCGGAGAAACCCTTCTGACCGGTGAGGTACTTGTACAGGGGGTGGGCATTCTCGCCACTTACTTCCAGCTTGGAGAAGATGGGGAACTTCACACCGAATTTGGTCTCACAGATGCTGTAGATCTCATCAATGGTCCCCGGAGCCCCGTTATGGAACTGATTACAGGGGAAATCAAGGATTTCCAAACCCTGTCCGGCATAATCATCATATAACTTCTTCAAGACCTCATATTGTGGTGTGAAACCGCAGGCAGTAGCGGAGTTAATGATCAATAACACTTTTCCCTTATAGTCAGCCAGGCTTACTTCCTTCCCATTCCGATCCTTCACCGTAAAATCATAAACTTTCATTCTTCATTCCTCCTTTTACTAGATACCTCTAGTATCTAGCTTAATATGAATTATATACAAATTAATTTTATACAATTGATATAATTAGATTGTATACAACTAATAACGATTTGTCAATCTATTTTTATCATTTTTACAAAGAAATTTTTCGTTCGTACTGAAAAGCACTTTTAAGAATGAATGAATACAGAGAATATTCCGGTTGCAGGAGATAAAAGGCCCTACCTTTCTAGAGGTAGGGCTTACTATTCTACATTATTATTTTATGCTGAAGGGCGGTGATTATTCATCCTCTTTCTTATCATCCTCGGTAGTCTTCATAAGGATATGAACCTTATCGATTCGGTTCTTCTCCACGGCGGCTACAGTAAACACCGCATACTGATCGGTTACGGTCTCACCCTCCTCGGGCAGATGATCCAGATGGTATATGATATGGCCAGCGATGGAGTCATAATCATCTGACTCTAGATCAAGGCCGAGTACTTCATTTAGTTCATCCAGCTTCGTATTACCATCTACGATAAATTCATGATCGGATACAGCCTGGATACTGTCTTCCTCATCATCATCGTATTCATCTCTGATCTCACCTACGATCTCCTCCAGAAGATCCTCGATGGTGATCAGTCCGGCAGTAGCACCATACTCATCCAGCACGATGGCCAGAGAGATGGAATTGCGCCTCATCTCGATCAAAAGCTCTGAGGTCTTCTTGAACTCATAGGTGAAGTAAGGATCACGCATAATATCGGAAATATGAAAATCCTCTTTATCTCCGCTATAGAAGAATACATCCTTGAGGTTTACGATACCGATGACATTATCCCTGGTTTCTGAATAAACGGGCATTCTGGTGTATTTATCCTCTGAAAAGGATTGTACAAGCTCCTCATAGGTTAGGTCAGCACTGGCAAATGCCATATCGATTCGGGGTACCATGACATCCTTAGCTAAGGAATCTCCGAAATCCACCACATTGGTAATCATCCGGCGTTCTTCACTCTCGATGACACCCTCCTCATGGGAGAAATCGAGAATCGTACGGAGCTCGTTCTCTGTGATAGCGATTGTCTTAGCCTTCGGGTCAATCCGTAACAGCAGCATCAGTCCAAGACACAGCTTGTTGATGATGAAGATAACGGGAGTAAGAATTCTGGTTATGATATAGATTAATCCGGCTACTCTTAAGGAAATCTTCTCTGCATAGATCGTTGAGATGGATTTCGGTGTAATTTCTCCGAAGATAAGGATCAGCATAGTAAGGACACCGGTAACGAGTCCGATCCATTCGTTGCCCCAGAAATCAATTGCCATCGTAGTTGCGATAGCAGAAGCAGAAATATTAACGATGTTATTACCGATTAATATGGCACTCAGCATCTTCCCCGGATCGGAGATCAGCTTAAGTACTGTCTTCGCCCCCCGTACATCGTCATCCGCAAGGGTTCGCATACGGAGCTTATTCACGGTGGTTAAGGCAGTTTCTGATCCTGAGAAAAAGGTAGAAGCTAATAAAAGTAAAAGCAATATTATCGGTTGCGCGGCATCACTTGGATCCAATTAATCATCTCCTATAGATTCAATCATACATAAGGTCAAAATACATCAATAATCTTACAGGAATACAGGTTGCATGTCAAGTTTCCGGCATTATTTTATAATTATTTCGTAATTGTTTACATATTATTTATAATTTTGGTTATGATCTATCTGTTCGGGGTAGTGTACGGAGATACCCGGTTTTATAGGGGTTTGCAGTGTTCCTATTACCGTATTCTTAAAATAGTGCTATATATAGTATGAATAAATACTATTGAGAATCTTTTTGATATGTTGTATGATTTTGCTCGTAGCATAAAATTTTAGACAGCACCTACGCGGCTCTGTCTATCTTGGCAGGTGAAAAGTAACAGGCGTACTCTAAACTTGCCTCCTATAACATCAGGAGGAAAGATTGAGAAAGAAATCTCATTTATCACTGGCGAAGCTGCTCCTTACTAATATGAAGATGCAGGACCTGAGCGAACATAAGAAGGCCTTCTACCTTGGAAGCATTCTACCCGACCTGAAGCCGTCCTTCTTAACTAAGAAACATACCATTGACGAGACCTTTGGCATTCTGCTTGAGGAAATCAGAAAAGTTACCGTAGACTATGATGTGAATAAGGGAATTAACGGATACTATGCCAGACATTTGGGTGTGATAACCCATTATTTAGCTGATTATTGTACCTATCCACACAATCATGAATTTACGGGAACGATAACAGAGCATATCTACTATGAGAAAGAGCTGAAGTATAGGATGAAAGCCTATAACCATCTTGAGCTGGCCCGAAGAGACAGGGAGAAGCATGGGATTTCCTATAGTTTGGAGGAAATAGAACGCTTTATACTGAGGACTCATAGGGAATATCGCATGGCACTTAAGGCAGTGAAGATTGATATTCAATATATTCATTACCTATGTCATAAAGTGGTGGATGCCATCCTTGGCTTTTTTGAGCTGGCACTTCACCTGAATAGGCACGAAGGAAAGGTAGATTTGATACCAAGCCTACCTGCTTGAGGGCGATGATACATATACAGCAGAATTCAGAGGCTGCAGCTGAATATTAGCAAAACAGCCGAACAATAAAATGGCCCCGGGTCTGTCCGGAAGCTGATGCTTCCTGACGTTTCCAGGGCTATTTTTATTCGTTTCTATCCTTCGGCAAGTGAACGCTTACATAGAAATCTCAGAGATTATTTTGCAAATACCATATTACCAATTCTGGCAGTGATGGGTTTAGACCAAAGCCACTGGTTCGTGGAGCTCGTGTCGAAGAAGAACTGGGCTTCATTACTTGGATCTGCACCCCTAAGGGCTGCCCAGGCTGCACGAGTAGCATC
Source organism: Bacillota bacterium (assembly GCA_023436765.1). GTDB lineage: Bacteria > Bacillota > Clostridia > Lachnospirales > Lachnospiraceae > Mobilitalea. The sequence continues at coordinate 6,401 of JAEZHX010000033.1, read as the reverse complement.
CGCAGTAGCGGGATTCTTGATGGTACCGTTCTTCACAGGTGTGAACTGATAATATCCACCGGATACATGATTGATTACATCAGTAATCGTATTCGGCCACTCAGAGCTCTGTACACGATTTACAACTACGCCACCTACGGCAACCATAGCATCGTAGGGCTCTCCTTTGGCTTCAGCAGAGATCAGTCTTGCGAGCAAATCAACCTCAGCATTTGTGTATGGGATAACCGCTTCCTGGGTGGAAGCTTCGGTGGACTTTATTCCCGGTAGTAATAGCTTCTGTCCGGGATAAATCAGGTCATCCCATTCATTATTCGCTTTTTTTAGGTTATAGAATGAGATGCTGTATCTCTGAGCAATCAGGTAAAGGGTATCCCCTGACTTCACGGGATGAACCGCTGCAGGTACCTTGATGATCTGTCCGGGGTAAATCATAGTGCTGGACAGATTATTGTCTGTCATTAGCTTGCTGGTTGTAGTGTTGAACAAGCGGCTGATCGTGTAAAGCGTGTCATTCGGCACTACCTTATAATCAGCAGCAAGAGCTGTTGAGGTGAATAGCATCAGTGACATGAGTGTCACTGCGGCAGCAGTTTTGATCTTATTACGTAATCTCATATAGTCTCCTTTCATAGTGGACAGGCGCGGATAATATCTCCGGCCCGCGTGTGAAAGCGACTAATCCTAATCCGTAGGTTCAATTATAATTGATAAATATACTAAAGTTCTATATAATATTGTTGGTTGTTGAGGAAGACATAATCAAAACTGCATTATACTGTTATCATAGGGGGGAAGGGGTTTCCGGTTATGGAGAATTACCTGTATGTCTCAAAGAAGTATTGTGATGTGATTATGCGTTACAGTGAGAGTAATTAAAAGTTTATCATATAAATTACAAAGAATAGGAGAGAAAACACTATGTCTGTGGAAAAAGTACGAGAATATCTGAAACAATGGGGAAAAGATCAGGATGTCATGGAATTTGAAACCTCCAGTGCTACGGTAGAGATGGCTGCGCTTGCAGTTGGAGTAGAGCCCAGCAGGATAGCTAAGACACTGTCCTTCCAGAATGGTGATGGCGCTATGGTGATTGTCACAGCTGGGGACGCGAAGATCGACAATAGCAAATTCAAACAGGAATATGGATATAAAGCAAGAATGCTTTCCTATGACGAGGTGTTGCAGAAGATCGGATATGCCCCCGGTGGAGTATGTCCCTTCGGATTAGCACAGGACATACCGGTGTATCTGGATGTCTCAATGAAGAGGTTTACAACCGTATACCCAGCCTGTGGCAGTAGTAATTCAGCGATTGAGCTGACCTGTGATGAGCTGGAGCACTACAGCAACAGCACCAAATGGGTGGATGTGTGTAAGGACTGGGTCAACGAGGAATAACCAATTGTCGAGAAGTTAAAACAAGATTTAATAAATAAAAGGCACTATGATAATCGGAAAAGCGATTTCATAATGCCTTTATTAATGCAAGGAGTCAACTGATTGTGCCTCCGGTATTCCTTAACCTTTATTCTGATGCGGAGGTTTCCCGGATCTGAAGTACATCTGTAATCTCAGCAATATACAGCGTATGATTGTCACCACCCGGATACCAGGTTTGTTTGAGCTGTTCATATAACAAGCTATCGGGATTCAACGCCTGCTTGAAGAGCTTCTTGCAAATGAATACTAGTCTGGCCTCATCAAAGTACGGGGTATCACCATATCGGACAACAGTTAATTTGGACTTAGTGATCTTATCTTCATTCCTACCGGAGACTGTACCCAGGTAGCTCATGGTCTTCCTGTAGCTCTTATCGAAGAAGCTTAAGGAAAAGGTCTCTTCCTGATCCACGAACTCCTTAGTATAGCGGTGGGGCCGGATCACAACATAAGCAACGTTTTTACCATACATTACCCCCAGACCACCCCAGGAGGCTGTCATTGTATTTACCTTCTCCTTATTTCCTGCCGTAATCAGCATCCAATCCTTCCCGAACATCTGAAACGGATTTTTTCTTAAAAGCTCCGGAGCTACTAACTTATATTCATTCATATTTATTCATCCTCCTTCATCTGCTATCAATATTATACGCCATGTTGCTTTTTTGTGCAACAGACGGGCTGGGCAAATTTCACAATCTTCCAGATACAGCATATTATGGTTAATGAAGTTTCATACGTTGAAGGGTGCACGAGCATGACTATTTATGTTATAAAACAGGGAGATACCCTTGGAGCAATAGCAAGGCAGTTCGGTGTTACCACGGAACGGCTGATTGTAGATAATGAATTACCTAATCCGGATAATCTGGTTGTCGGACAGAGTATCATAGTAAGAGTTCCCGAGGTTGTCCATACGATTGTACAGGGTGATACCCTGAGCGGGATTGCACAGCAATATGGTATAACAGTTACAAAGCTTCTGCAGAATAATCCCTGGGCTGCTGTTGCGAGTGCTATTGTACCCGGTGAAACATTGGTCATCCGTTTTCAGGATGAAGGAGTGATTGATACCGCCTTGATTACCGGATATGCGTACCCCTTTATTAACAGGGATACCTTAAGTAAGACTCTGCCTTTCCTTACTTATTTGTCATTATTTACTTATGGCTTTACTCCTGAGGGTGAGTTGGTGACTCTCGAGGACGAAGAGCTGATTGATCAGGCGAGAACAGCAGGAGTAGGCTCCATTATGATTCTTGCTCCGATGACAGCTAATTTGGAATTCAATAGTCAGATTGCCCACGATATGTTTGTGAATCCGGAAGGCCAGGCTGCTTTAATCGAGAACATCGTAGAGACGATGCAGGCAAAGGGATATAAGGGCCTCGATATTGACTTTGAATTCATCCCGCCGGAAGACAAAGAGAACTTCCTTAATTTTATTACAGCTGTAGCTAACCGGTTGAGACCTTTGGGTCTCCTCACCCTGGTTGCGCTGGTTCCGAAGACCTCCGGGGAGATGACCGGCTTGCTTTATGAAGCCCATGATTATGCTTCAATCGGAGCAGTGGCCGATATTGTCCTGCTGATGACCTATGAGTGGGGGTATACATAATTCCATACTTAACATAAGTCATAATCAAAATTTAATAACCTTAGGAAACAGTTCGATTTCAAAGTTTTTATTATCTCTATTACCTTTTTTATTAGGCTCATTTTTGATATATAAAACCCTCTCTAGGATCTCCTTTAAAGCCTCATTGCGCACAGTTGCTGAATCAAGTTCATTATATGTATCAAGGATAAACTTTGCTTTCGGAAGGAAAACATCGTTATATGTTGCTTGGCTTTTGAGGCTGATAAGCTCGGTTTCATGTACGCTTATTGTATCTTCAAGCTCCACAATCTCACATAAGATCTTTTTATTCCTCTGAAGGAAAGTATCAATAGAATATACTCCTTGCTCCAGCAAGGTGTGGATTCGCTCACTTTGATCATGTAACTTTGCGATATTACTCCGCAGTTGTTCAATAATAATTATCTTATTCTTGATTACAGTATCATAAGGCTTTTCAAGCTTCTCTGCATCCCACTTTGCTCTAAACTCTATTAGCCAACTTTTCAGTGACTTAATCAGTATCTCCTCTACTAAATAAAGGGGGGATGATACATTATTACACTTTGTATTAACACATTTAATGGTGTCATAGGGTGTTTTCTTATTCTTTGCCAGTCTTGTCATCAAACGGCCACATTTACCGCAGTAAATTAACCCAGCAAGGGGATTTTTCATTACTCCATTTTCCGGAATAGGGATGTGCCCTCTGTTCATCATAAGCTGTTGCGCCATATCAAACGTAACCTGATCAATAATAGCTTCATGTAAACCGTCGACAAGTATATATTCGCCGGACGTCTTCGTACGTGTCTTCCTTAGCTGACCGCTTTCATAATTCTTCTTTTCTTTCTTATAAGACCAGCGAATCTTTCCAGTATAAACAGGGTTCTTTAAAATATCAGTTATTGATGGCTTGGTCCAGAGTGATTCAGTGCCCGTCTTTATTCCATTAGCATTTAATTTATCAGCTATCCGGGTTGCCCCGAGTTTAGTAAAAGATCCATCCTCCTGAAGATCACCTTTAACATACCACTCATATATCATCCTCACAATAGCTGCTTGATGCGGATCCTGTTCAAGGGTATAGCCTTTATCACCCCTTATCTTAACCTTATTATACCCATAAGGAGCTACAGAGGATATGAATTTCCCTTCCTTTACAGATGCTATCCTGCCACGTTGAATACGTCTATTAATAGTCTTGTACTCACGACGGCTCATAAACAGGCTGAATTCGAAATACTCCTCATCGAACTCGTTATCTGGATCATAAGTTTTTGAAGGAGTGATAATTTTTGTTGAGCTGTATTTAAAGGTCTTAGCAACTGTTCCTTGATCAGATGTATCACCACGGGCAAGTCTTTCCACTTCCATGACCAGGACTCCTGTCCATCTGCCTTGCTCTACATCTTTAAGTAGACGTTGCATCTCTGGCCTGGCTTCTATAGACTCTCCGGATACAATCTCACGGTAGATATTTCCTTTAATAATATGTATCTTTAATTTCCTTGCAAGGTCATACAATGCCTTCTCGTGCCGCAGTAAGGTCTCACCTTCACCATGCGCTTCCGCCTCCAGATCAGCCCGGGACTTCCTGAGATACATGCAGTATTCACCATCAGTATTGGACATATGTAGTGATTTATAAGTCATAGGCACCTCCTTAACAATTTTCATATCTAAAGACCCCTATACAACCACTGATTTTGGGCTATTAATAAATCCTCATCAAGTGGCTGGTATTGTAAATATGACCTACTAGGTGTATTACATTTCTTGCATAGGATATCCGGAGAATTATATATTTCACGATCACAATAAGCGCATTTTTTTATGTTGTAGATGAAACACTTTGCTTCATCATTATAAAAGTGTGCATATATTGCCTTGTCAAACGCATTCATCTTATAATATACAGTCCTACGATACCAACGTTTATAATCATCAAAGGCATACTGAGCTGCTTCATGAGTGAGACTGAAAAGCTTGGATACATCATTTTCATTTCTGCAACCAGCATAATGGATAGCCATTCTTGGTGCTAATATATTACTTGCGAAGTAATTGGCCTCGTGCTCCATCTGTGGGGTATGATTTCCGCTATGTTTTAAGATTATATGTCCAAGCTCATGCATTAAGGAAAAGCGGATTCTGCCTTCGGGCATTTTGTCGTTATAGCATAGCTTTCCTTTATAATTCAGTGCATCATCACTATAATTTAAGCAGTGCTTACGCAGTGTATCACTTAGTGAGGAATAAGCATGCACTTTAATTTTATAGTTATCCAATATAGCAAAACAGTTAAGGGGAAATGAACATATTTGGCAATCACGATATATCCTTATGGAAGCATGTTTTATGTATTCGTAGTCCATGTTATATCCTTTATAATTCTGATAACATTTTTATAAGTTTCATCTTTTCCTCAGTTGAGAGGTTCTTTCCATTTCTTGCAATAAGATATTGCAAATCTTCATATGATGGCTCATTCGATTCGGGCTTATTATCAGTATCATCAAAATCATCTAATGTACATCCCAATACTCGAGCAATTGCTTTTAAGGTTTCTAATTTAGGGTCCTTAGTTACTCCACTTAATATTTTATCGATTGTACCCTTAGGTACACCAGATAATCGAGATAACTCTTCATTTGTTAGACCCAACTTTTTCTTTAACTCAGCTATTTTTTCAAGACCCATGACTAATAAACCTCCTTACTATTTTTTACTATATCACCGTCAACGGAAAAAGTCAATAAAATATTACCGTCATAATCAACAAAATTGTAGTTAACGGAAATAATTTGCTTAAATGACATTGACAGTTTCCGTTAACGGTGATATATTTACATCAAGATAACCGTTAACGGATACAGAAAGGAGATGGAGTTATGTATCGAAACTTAAAAGGTGAGATCATTAAAGCTAATTTAACAGTGGCCAAACTGGCAATACACTTGGGTGTTACAGAAAAAACTCTTCGTAACAAGATCAATGGTGAAACTGAGTTTAATTGGTCAGAGGTCCTTAAAATTAGAAATATTGTCGCACCCCACTTAACACTGGAAGAACTCTTTAGAAAAGATAATGAGGCTGCATAAAGAACAAATGTTCGATAATATTTTACCACGACTGTATTTAAATGTCAATCATAAGAAACAAAGACAACCACAACAACATATTTTATAGCAAAGCGTTATGAGGTGATCTTATGGCAGTAATAGAGACAATGAATATTGATGGTGCAATCGTAAGAGTACATGACGATTACATACGGAGCCGTGAGGAATCCGAAGAGATTATGCAGAGAGTATCGGATATCATCCTCCGGCAGCTC
>JAEZHX010000257.1 GCA_023436765.1 Bacillota bacterium | reverse complement strand
CAGTATTAAAGGATGTTCATTGGTATTTAATGATGTCTGAAAGTTATTACAGCAAACCACAAAGAGAAGAATATTTTATGGACTCCGGTTACTATAAATACCACGAAGCTTTCCATATGCTGAAATTTGCAAATGAAAAGCAGATTCTTGAGCGGGCATATAATGAATATATCGACCTCAAGAAAAGTAACCTGTGGGGAAGTAAGAAGTATTTTTGACAGCAACGTAAAAGGACTGTTCCGGATGGAACAGTCCTTTTTTGGAGAAGGTCAGTAAATTTTTTGGTTATTTTAACAATAACTATTGACAAATTGGGTTATATAATGTACTATTTAATTAAATTAAATATCGCTGATACCTCATGAATGGGTATTATTACTATAAGGGTTATGGTTGCACTTATCTTTTGATAAGTGCTTTTTTATGTCCTATTTTTCATCGTAACCCTGAAAGGAGGAAGAATCCCAGTTAAACTTCTACATTACATCATTTGAAGGAAGGTGGTTATTATTAGCGAGATCAATTTGGAAATGAAGGGAATTAACAAAAGCTTCCCAGGTGTTCAAGCACTAAAGGATGTTGATTTTACGTTAAATAAGGGTGAAATCCTTGGACTGCTTGGTGAAAACGGTGCAGGAAAGTCAACACTGATGAAGGTTTTGGGAGGGATTGAACAGCTGGATTCAGGAGAGGTATTTCTGGAGGGAAAACGGGTATATATCAATAATCCTACCGCTGCTCAGAAAAACGGCATCTCTTTTATCCATCAGGAGCTGTCCTTATTCCTTGATCTGAATATTGCAACAAACATCTTTATGCAGGATTTACCTAGTAAATATAGCTTCATTAAGGAAAAGCAACTAGTAAAAGAGACCAAAAAAATACTGGATATGGTCAGCTTGGGAAATCATAGTCCTAAAGAATTAATTAAGGATCTACAGATGGGAGAGCGTCAGCTGATAGAGATAGCCAGATGTTTGATTATGGAAACCAAGATATTGGTTTTGGATGAACCAACCTCATCCCTGACAAAGAAAGAAGTAAGCATCCTGTTTGGTCTGATGAGACAATTAAAAGAAAAAGGCATTTCAATCATTTTTATATCCCACCGAATGGATGAGATTTTTGATATCTGCGATAAAATCACCGTCATGAGGGATGGAAGAAAGATTGCTACCAAGGATATTAAGGATTGTACGACAGCTGATGTAGTAAAGCTGATGATTGGAAGAGATCTTGATGAGATGTTCAATCGCAAGTACGAGAAGCCGGGCAGGGAGCTGCTTAGGGTGACAAACCTTAATCGGGGAGAGCGGTTCAGAAATATTAATTTTAATGTTAGGGAAGGTGAAATCGTAGGCCTTTATGGATTACTGGGCTCCGGCCGTTCCGAGATAGTCCGCTCGATCTTTGGCTTGGAAAAATTTGATTCCGGTGAAATATTTATGGAAGGAGAAAAGTTGCAGATCCATCAGCCACTGGATGCGATTGAAAAGGGGATTGGCCTGATCACTGAAAACCGCAGAGAAGAAGGTCTGATGATAAGACAATCCGTAAGCTTTAACCTGACAGCAGCCAACTTGAATGCTTATATCAGAAAACTCGGTGTCATGGATCGGAAGCGTGAAACCTCTGAATGTGGAACATATGTAAAGGACCTTAATATAAAGACCTCCAGTCTGAAGAAAGTGGTTGCACATCTGAGCGGTGGTAATCAGCAGAAGGTTGTTATCGCTAAATGGCTGAACAGAAGTCCCAAAGTATTAATATTGGATGAACCGACCAGAGGAATAGATGTTGGTGCAAAGCATGAGATATACAGCATCCTATCCAAGCTTGTCCAGAAGGAAAAGGGAGTGTTTGTTATCTCTTCCGAATTAAACGAAATCATGGGTCTATGTGACCGGATATTAGTAATAAGAAAAGGTAGTATCGTAAAAGAATTATCAGCGGATGAGTTTAATAAGGAAAATCTGCTGGAGGCATCGATGGGAGGAGTGGCTAATGAAAATTAAAGGTTTAAATGGGAAAGCATTAGCGAAGCTGGCATTAAATTATGGTATCTATATATTTTTACTGGTTGTCTGTGTGGTTCTGTCACTTACAACAGATTCGTTCCTGACGAAAATTAATATTACCAATGTGCTGTTACAGACTTCAATCATAGCAACAATGGCAATCGGTGTTACCTTTGTCATTATTACCGGCAATAACGATTTGTCCATGGGTAGTGTTATGGCGATATCCAGTGCGGTAGGTATCGGACTGATAAAAGTGCTAAACATGCCCTGGTGGTTGGGAATGTTAATGATGCTTGTAATTTCTGTACTTTTTGGTTTGTTGAATGGTTATCTGGTGGCCTGTCTTAAAATTCCAGCCTTCCTGGCAACCCTGTCAACTAAATTTATCGCCAGAGGTCTGACGCTTGTAGTATCCGGCGGCGTGTCCTGGTTTGACCTGCCGAGGGCATTTGTGTTGATAGCCTCAGGAAAAGCCTTGGGTATTCCAATGATTGTAGTTATCATCTTTGTCCTGTATATCATGTTTCACTTCAGGTTGAAGAATACCATCTTTGGAAGACGAATATATGCGGTGGGCAGTAGCGCGGAATCAGCCAGGGTATCAGGTATCAATGTCAAAAAAACTGTGATTCTTGCTTATATCCAATGCGGACTTTTGGTTGGTATCGCAAGTATTTTGCAGACAGCCAGAATGAATTCCTTCTGGGCAGCTATGGGAACTGATCTTGAGTTCCAGGCAATTGCGGGTACTATTATCGGCGGAACAAGTATGTCCGGCGGTGTTGGCAGCTTGGCAGGAACCTTTGCCGGTGTCCTGCTAATGGGTATCATCAACAATGCATTAAACCTTTACGGCGTTGATGCAAACTGGCAGGAAGCAGCCCGTGGTTTCGTAATACTGTTGGCAATTGTAGTGGATGCGTTACGTCAGCGTTATAATACGGCTGAATAAAATTGGTCAGTAGAAGAGATTTCCAAATAAAGATTAAACGGTTGGCAAATCAACTATTTAATAAATGACTAAAACAAATTCAAAGGAGGATTTATTTATGAAGAAAAGCAGGAACTTATTATCATTATTATTGGTGTTTGCAATGATCTTATCCTTAACTGCATGTTCTACCACGAAGGATGGTAAGACCGAGACCACAGGGACCGACACAACAGCTGTAAATGACGCAACAGTGGGAACGGAGGATAAGGAAGAAACAAAGAAGACAGAGGAAGTTGCAGCAGATAAAAAACTGACATTCGGCGTTTCCATGCCACAGTTGGATAACGATGGATTTAAAGCAAACCTGGTAGGTATCCAACAGTTTGCCAGTGAAAACGGAATTGAACTTATCACTACAGATGCTAAGAGTATTGCTGATACCCAGATGCAGCAGATCGAAGACTTTATTACAAAGGATGTTGATGCTATCGTAATGTGCCCGATTGACTCCGGTGCTCTTGCGGCAGCAGTACAGAAGGCGAATGAAGCTGGTATTCCGGTAGCGGCATTCGACCGTAATGTAACCGGCGTGGAGTTGGCAGGCTTAGCAGAGTCCGATAACAGGGCTCACGGAGCAAAAGCCGCGGAACTGATGGCAGAAGCCGCAGAAAAATCAGGTGTTGCTTTGGCCGATCTAAAGATTCTTGAACTGCAGGGACCTCTTGCTGCTTCATCAGCGCTAGAACGTTCCGAAGGCTTCGTACAGCGTGCGAAAGAACTCGGCATGAATGTAGTGCTTTCCTTACCTACCGATTTCAAAATGGACCTTGCATATTCTGCAATTTTGGATGCTTATCAAGCAAATCCTGATATCAATGCTATCTATGTTCCTAGTGATAATGCTCTGTATAACGGTGTTGAATCAGCACTTCTTCAGCTCGACAGATTGAAAAAGGTGGGCGAAGATGGTCATATCATTATTACAACAGTTGACGGCGGCCCGAAGGGCTTAGATGGTGTCAGAAATGGCTATATTGATGCGATTGCAGCGCAGTCTAAGCTCGTTATGAGCAATGAAGCGATGAACCTGGCATATAAAGCAGCTATCGGAGAAGCAGTCGCAGAAAATAAGGTACGTATCCAGCCCACCCCGGTAACTATTGATAACGTGGATGATGAGACACTCTGGGCTAACGCTATTAAGAAATAATCAAGACTATTACATATGTGCCGCATGGGTGGCAGTAAGCCACCCTCGGCAGGAAGGATGACAAAAATGAGAAGAAAATATGCGGTAATCACAGGTTTTATGGGGAAAATTCAAGACAGATTCGCTCAATACGCACCGGAAAGAAGCTTTGAAGAAATGGTACAAATGGCATCCACTATCAAAGGCTGCTCCGGTTTGGAGGTTGTATATCCTCAGCAGGTAACCGATCCTGTGAAAACAAAAAAGATATTGGACAACTATGGAATGGGAGTTGCGGCACTGAATATCAATGTTAAGAGTGAACCCAAGTGGCTTTATGGTTCGATCTCAAGCCCTGATGCTGCAATTAGAAAGGAAGCGACCCAATACCTGAAGAATGGACTTGATATGGCTGCAGAATTAAAGTGTGACAAGGTAACGGTAGCATTTCTTAATGACGGCTCTGATTATCCGTATGAGCTGGATTTTGTCCGTGCCTTCAATGATGCAGTTGAAGCAGTCAGAGAAGCAGCTGCCTATAGAAAAGATGTAAAGCTCAGTTTAGAGTATAAGGCATCCGAACCCCGTGTACATTGCTTCTTGAATAATGCCGGCAAGATGGGATATTTCTGTAAGGAAGTAGGACTCGATAATGTCGGTGTTACTCTTGATACAGGACATGCTCTTCAGTCTCTGGAAATACTCGGTGACTCCGTAGCCTTCCTTGGCGCCACCAACCGTTTATTCCATGTTCATGTCAATGATAATTACCGGAACTGGGATTGGGATATGGTTCCCGGTGTAATCAATTTCTGGGAGTTCATAGAATTCTGCCTCTACCTTAATAAGGTAGGATATAAGGAATGGATCACCGCAGACGTGTTCCCTCAGAGACATAACCCGATCCGCATTATGGAGAAGACCTTTGAATGGATGGATTACTTATTTGATATCACAGATGCAATCGAAGCAGATGGGGATATCTTTAAGATGATGAATAACGGCGCAGATGCATTCGAGATGATGGATTATGTCCGTAAATTTGTTAAATAACCTGGAGGCAGATATGAACCAGAATGGTGTAATAATTGAAATGCGCGGCAGTATCTGCATAATTCGCATTGATCGCCCTGAAATGAACAATAAGCTCAGTATCCCATGTATGCAGGAAATTGTTCGTACACTGACCGATAAAGCTAATGACGATACCTGTCATAGCGTTATCATTGCAGGGAGTAGAGATGTTTTCTGCTCCGGAGGGGAGCTTGGGGACTTCCGTAAAATGACTCCCATGGAAATCAAGGAATTCGGTGCCGCCTTTATCTCTCTACATACTGCAATTGTAGGCTTTCCGAAGCCGGTCATTGCAGCAGTAGAGGGAAATGCCTTTGGCGGAGGCTTCAGTTTAGTGGAAGTGTGTGATCTGGCTGTGGCAGCAGAGGATGCAACCTTTGCTATTCCTGAGATTTTGGATGGTTTGGCTCCGGCGATGGGGCTCTCGGGTATTTTCTCACAGATGACGAAGAAAGAAGTGATGTCGCTCGGACTGATGGGTGAGAAGCTTAGTGCAGCAAAGGCTCTGGAATATGGTATGCTGAACTATGTGGTCATGAAGAAGGACGTTATGGATAAAGCTGAAGAGCTTGGTGGTTTCTTCGAAGATAAAAGTCCTACGGCGGTAAAGCTGTTCAAGGAGCTTTATTCCGATATGGGAATGAAGTCATACGAAAACCGGTTGCATATGGGACAATCCATGATGGTTACCTTATTCAAGTCTGCTGACGGTATGGAAGTGCTTCAGGCGAAGGAAGAGAATCGTTCTCCCAGGTGGTACGGTAAATAATAATAAAATCAGGAATGAAGGTGATTACATGAAATTATTTGAACCATTTTCACTGGGCACGAACCTTTGCCTGGGATATACACTCGAAGAGGCTCTTGAGCTGGTCAAGTTGAGCGGCTTTGAGTATGCCGAGCTGTCCTCCATCGTTAATATGTGTGAACATATAGATCCTAAAAAGATAACGGATGAATATATCGAACAGATAATAGAACTCCTGTCAAAGACGGGGATAAAGTGCCATGCGGTATCCGGACATGTAGACCTTACGATAGAGGAGCAGTTTCAGGATTTTTTGAAGAAGATAGAGTTTGCCGGAAAAATAGGAGCAAAAATCATTAATACCAACTCGGGACCTCTTGAAAGAATAGAAATATTCCATAAAAATATGGTTAAGATCATTGAGCATGCAGAACGCTATAATGTCATCATCGGCCTCGAGTCCCATGGTGATATCATTGGAACTGCAAAGGACAGTATACATATCTTCAAGAGATATAATCATCCGCTGGTACGCTTAAATTATGATACCGGAAATACTTATTTCTACTGTAACGGAAATATTACGGTAGAAGAAGATATTAAATATGGTCTTGAGTATATGGAACATCTTCATCTGAAGGACATACACATAGGTGGAAATCAAGTAGAATACCGCCCGATCGGTGGGGGCGATATTAATTTTGAAAAGGTATTTGACGTTCTGAAGGATTTCGGGAAAACTATTCCCTGTGGACTCGAGATACCGACTCATGTAAAAGGAGTGCTTGGAGCAATCAAACCTACGAATGTACCAATGTCGCGGGAAGCAATCCTTGCAGATGTAAAACAATCGACAGACTATATTAAGAAACTGTTAGTTTAGTCATTCTTTCCTAACACTTAGGTATTATATACGAACCCTAGGCCCCCATAACATGGAGGCCTTAGGTTGTTGCATAAAAATTTGGTAAATATTCACTAAAATGTCTCGGGGTACATATTAAAAACATACAGAATAATTATGTTTAACAACATTGAATTTAGCTAATATTTATGTTAATATTGTAAATATAAATTGATAATTATGCAATATGCCTAACGATTAAGGAGGGAGCTATGAACAACCAATCACTAAGGATCTTATTAGCAGAAGATGAAGCTATGGTACTCTTCGGATTTAAGATGTTTTTGAATGAGATGGGGCATTCAGTCGTCGGAGAAGCTTATGACGGAGAAATGGCGATTAATCTTGCAAGGCAGCATACACCCGATTTATTAATTATGGATGTCAGGATGCCGGTTATGGATGGAATCAGAGCACTGGAAATTATTAACAGCCAATCAGATACTATTATTCCTTGCATATTTGTTACAGCATACAGTGATTTAGAACTAATTGAGAAGGCAAAGGAAGCCGGTGCTTTCAATTATCTGATCAAGCCCATCAGCTTTGACAGTTTGAGAGCAGCAATAGAGATTGCTATGGTACGCTTCAAAGAATATAAAAATGTACATAAGGAACTGGTTGTCACAAAGAACAATCTGGAGAATCGCAAATTTATTGAAAAAGCTAAGGGAATATTAATGGAAGAGTTTAATTTTAGAGAGCAGCAGGCTATGGAATATATGCAGAAGAAAAGCCGGAACTCTAACAAAAAACTGGTAGAGGTCGCGAAAGAAATAATACGCATGAATGAAGCATTAGCATTAGGCAAATAAAAGCCAAATGGTAAGGGGGTATCTATGGATTTGAAGAAACAGATAACCATTCATCCGCTTAACATTAAAGTGGCAGCAGGAGAAGTTGTTGCATTGATTGGCATTAAGGATAATGATATCAGTAAGATCTTTAAACGTTTTTATATACAGGATCCGATCAGCCAGCGAAAGCTCAGCAAGAAAAATACAGATACTTCCCCACCTATAATTCACTGTATCAAAAGAAACAGCGATTTATTTAGGTCATACTCTGCCTATGAGAATTTTCTGCTGACAGAAAAATTATTGATTCCATATAACAAAAAACAGATATTGGAGATCTGTAAAAGATTCTGTGAACTATATCGAATCAATATCGATCTTGATATGAAGGTCAAAAAGATGACTCCGGGGGAAAGAATTATCATTGAATTTATTCGGTCCTACCTGATCAATCCCGATGTATTGATGTTGGACAGCCCGTTTTCTCTATTGAGCTTTGATCATATCAATATATTAATTTCCATAATTAATGACATGAGGGAACAACAGAAAGCGATTCTCTATTTCACTACGAAGTGGGAGGATGCAATCAAGGTTGCAACTAGAATATACGTTGTGATGGACGATGTCATCCTGGGTGAGATGAGTGCCGAGGAGGTTAAGAATAATCCACAGCATCTGGTGTATCTGCTTTCAGGAAGAAAACTGATGGAAGATAAGCAGAAGCAGGAGGAAACATCAAAACTGCTAAGTCTGTTATATTCCGGAGCGGAATACCTGACCAATAATTATGAATTGAAGGATGCATTAGGATATGTAGCCCGTAACATAGCACAGGTATTAAATGCGAATAAGGCGATCATTTATCTTTATAACGATGATTCAAAACAAATCAACTCTTTTTCGGATCCTTCTCAAAAACACTCTGAAGAGTTGAAACCGGAGTTTATACGGTACCATATGGAAATCGGGAACAAATCAGAGGTTTTCTATGCTAACTTTGAGGATTCCAGCTTCGAAAAATACTTCAACGAGCCGCCAATGAACTGCAAGACCTTGATCTGCTTTCCGATCTTGAATAAGTCAAAAGCCCAGGGTTTATTGCAGGTTATTTATGATGGGTATTTTGTATATGATGAACTGCAGTTATTATACCTGAAGTCCTTCTGCAAGGAGATCGCTGTGATTATTGAAACCTCCCGTTTGATGGGAAATTCAATTCTGCTGCAGGAAAGCAACCATCGTATTAAAAACAACCTTCAGACCATTGTGAACATCATCAGCATGCAGCAGATCTATATCAGAAAAAATAAGGATGTAGATGTGGATAAGATATTGAACTCCATCATAGAGCGGATTCAGAATACGGCATCCCTACATGAATTCATCTCCTCCAATTTGTCCGGGGAAGCTGCGATTAATCTGGAAGATATTATTCGCGTGGTTTTAAAAAGCTTTGTTTGTGATAATATCAAGGTTGAAGTTGACATCGACGATATCTTTATTCCATATGCGAAAGCTCCCTCGGTCTCAATGATAATAAATGAACTAATTACGAACAGCTATAAATATGCTTTCAAGGAAAGGGAAGATAAACGGATTTTCATATGCTGCAAATACTTCCAGAATCAGATTGTTCTGAAAGTTTCTGATAATGGAGTAGGTATGCCGGAGGGTTTTGATCTTAATCATACCTATAGCATTGGTTATGCCATCATCCGAAGTGTAGTCCAGATTGATTTAAAGGGTACGTTACAGATTGAATCAAATGAAAAGGGTTCTGCCATAACCATTATAATTCCCCCAATTTCATAGACAATCTGTTACTCCTGTTTCGCCTAATGATTTTTGAAATACTATTTCGTATTTATGACATAGAGTCCATGTCTGCTGCAGTAATAATACAGCATTCCCCGATACATCTTCGGAAAGCGCAGCTCCGGATTCTGCTCCGGATACATCTTTATCAATAAGACCCTGTCTGAGGACACATAGGCGGCAAAGGAAAGGTAATGTGCCTTGCTCATCTCGTGAGCAAAGGTGATATAATAATCATTTTCTATTATCTCTATGGTCACCCGGTGATCATCATCCGCTGTATTCAAACTCACAGGCAGCAGCTTGCGCCCGCAGCAGGAGATTTCCGCCTCCCCGGTCCCGGTAATGACATTCCCGCAATCAGGACATACATAAAACTTTATTTTCTTCATATTACCTCCGACAGCCTGGTTGGGCTCCAGATCCCCCGATAGCAGATTAGCGATATTCACGCCAAAGAGTTCAGAGAGCTCTCCCAGCAGGGATACATCAGGACACCCCAATCCACGTTCCCATTTAGAGATGGTTTTATCGCTGAGATTTATGGCCTCCGCTACCTGTCTCTGTGTCATATGGTTCTCGGTCCGCAGACGGTAAAGTAATTTTCCGATTTTACTGTAATCCATGATGTTCACCTCCTAGAATAATATATTAATCGATTATGTAATCAAATTCAATCAACGCTCCGTAGAGTTAGAAAATATAAAACTGAACCACTACTGACTTAATCAGAGAACGGTTCAGTTTATTTTATTGGTGTTTATTTCATATTTATGTAAGTATTTCTGGCACATATATACCATTCCTTTTGTGATTCTATCATAACACAAAATCTCATATTTTACAAGACTTGTAAAGTGAAAGCTACAATTATAAAATAGTTTCACTAATAGACGTTTATGGGAGGTATGTGAATGGAATATAACGTTGAGGAGCTGCTTCCACTGGTGAAGGAGCTGGCAGACAGCTATACCAGCAAAGAGAGTACTTCCATTACCTATGAAGCGGCACAGCAGCTCATGGG